>RKRR01000046.1 GCA_007571305.1 Candidatus Poribacteria bacterium
GATCAAAGAACTCAAAATGCAGATGCAGGTGGAACACACCCGCCATAGAAGTTATGAGAACTTCTGCGTCCATGTGTTCTCTGCTCTGATCGCCTATCAACTCTCAGAGAACAAACCCTCGCTGAGCTTCCATGAACTTCAGCAAAGCAACTATTTACACAGGCTTTTCTAACAACTCAACTTTTTTCAAACTCACGTTAACTAATATTATACCAGTTTTTAGTGAATTAAAACAAGCCAAAACCTACTATTTACAAGGGTTCATGGCAATTTCTAACAACTTTCCGCAATTCCAAAACGACTAATTCCGATTAACATTATGATTTACAAAAGGAGAGCAGAAGGACCTTAGACAAATCCTGACCGGATAAAATGTCATGCGAACAGAAATCGATGAACTGAGAGCGTTAATACGTTACCATGAGCATAAATACTATATCGAAAACCTGTCGGAAATTTCCGATGCAGATTTCGACGTGCTCATAAAGGAACTTGAGGAACTCGAAGCAGCGACTGAAGCACCTATCCCGCCAGATTCGCCGACGCAACGGGTTGGTGGCGGTGCTGCATTAGGTACCCGTCTGCAACACCGTACCCCCATGCTGAGTCTGAATAACAGTTATGACGAAAACGAACTGAGGGAATTCGATGAACGCGTTCGGAGGTTGTTAGAAGATGCCCCCGTTGAATATGTCACAGAACTGAAAATCGACGGATTGGGGGTTTCGCTCATCTACGAAAACGGTGTATTCACGCAAGGTGTCACGCGCGGAGACGGCGAGTACGGCGAAGAAATAACTGACAACCTACGAACCATCCGTTCTATTCCACTGCGGCTTGTCGAAACGAAAACAGCCGTGCCACCGATGTTAGAAATCCGCGGTGAAGTTTTCCTTCCGAAGGGTTGTCTCGACGAAATTAATGTCCAACGGGAAGAAGAAGGCGAATTGCCATTTGCGAACCCTCGAAACGCTGCCGCGGGTTCACTGCGACTTTTAGACGCTTCTATAACGGCAGCCCGTCCGTTAGATATTTTTGTGTATACCCTCAATTACGCTGAGGGTACTGAATTGACAACACATACAGAGTCTCTCGAAAACATGAAAGCTTGGGGACTCAAGTGCAATCCATACACCGCCCACCATCAATCGATTGAAGACGTTCAAAACTACTACAAACGTTGGGTAGAAGAGCGCCATAAACTTCCGTACGAAACGGATGGGATCGTCGTAAAGGTTGACAATTTTTCCCAACAGCACGAACTTGGGACTACCTCCAAATACCCGCGTTGGGCAGTCGCCTACAAGTTCAACGCGCAGCAGGCCATTACAACCGTTAAAAAAATAGACGTACAGGTTGGACGCACAGGTGCCTTAACGCCGGTTGCGATCCTGAAGCCGGTAACGCTCGCTGGAGCGACAATCACAAACGCCACCTTGCACAACGAGCAAGAGATTCAAACGAAAGACATCCGTATCGGTGATCGGATTGTACTTGAGCGCGCGGGGGACGTTATCCCCAAAGTCGTTGAGGTGCTCACAACTGACCGAACCGGCGATGAAGTTATCTTTGAATTCCCAAAGCGTTGTCCTGCGTGCGATACTCCTGTCCAGCGCATAGAGAAAGAAGTCGCGGTTCGGTGTGTGAATGTAGCGTGTGTCGCACAATTGAAACGCCGAATTGCGCATTACGCCTCGCGCAATTCACTCCAAATCGAAGGTCTCGGTCCAGCTACAATTGACCAACTGGTGGATAAAGAACTGGTTCGTGATGTTGCCGATCTTTATACATTAGAAGTAGATCCCTTAAGCAAACTGGATCGGATGGGCATCCTGTCCGCCCGTAACCTCGTCCACCAAATTGAACGAAGCAAGGCGGCACCGGCAGAAAAACTCCTCTTCGGACTCGGCATTTTTCATGTCGGAGAGACTGTCGCGGAACTGCTTATTGAACGGTTTCTATCCTTAGATGCCTTGGGCAGAGCATCCCTGAAGGAGATTGAATCGGTAAACGGTATAGGTCCGCAGATAGCCGAAAGTGTGTTCAACTTCTTCGGACACAATCAGCCGTTGCTAGACAAACTACGGGCGGCAGGCTTGCACTGTTTCACAGTGGAGGCGGTGTCTAAACGCACGGAAGCGAGCATCGCTACAGATAGTTTTTTTCGCGGAAAAACGTTCGTTGTCACGGGGAGTCTTGAGGGTATGACGCGTGGCGAAGCATCGAATGAGATTAAGAGTCGAGGTGGCAGGGTTACATCAAGCGTAACAAACAAGACGGATTACCTTATCGCGGGGGAAGGTGCTGGTAGCAAATACACCAAAGCCGTAGAACTGGATATCCCAATTCTGGAATCAGCAGATTTCTTTCAGAAACTTCAGCAACACCCTCAGTAGTGAACTTTCCGCCTTTACGTTTAAGCATTTTTGTATGGCACCATACGTTTGGCGTTGGAGGATGTTCATTGTCTGAATCGCGGATTACACGGATTTTAAGAGGGTAGCTACAAGGGCTGCCCTACAATAATTGGTATGAAATTGGGTTTCAACTTCGTTTCAATCCAATCTACATTCTTATTTTCAAACTCTAGCGAATCTACTCTATTGGCATCCTAAACGGCTCTTTCTTGGTGTTGTAAGTCGTAACTCTTATACTCCTATTCAGATGACTGGTAATAGGCACACGATGCCTGCAAACGACACTCTTGACAGTTCGGTGTCTTCTTATGGCAGACTCTTGCACCGTGCCCAACGATTAAGGCATGGTATTCATTGAAGAGATCAACATCATGGGGAAGGTTGTCCATGAACAGCGCACGGAATTTGTCATAGTCATATCTTCCTGTAACCCACCCCAACCGCGAGAAGAGCCTATAAGTATATGAGTCAACAACAAAACTCGGTTTGCCAGCCGCGTAGAGAATAATCGTATCCGCTGTCTCAGGACCGACTCCGTAGATAGAGAGCAATTCCTCACGCAATTCGGGGACATCTTGCGTGAACATTAGGTGCATGGGGCGTTCTTCAATATGTTCCACAAATGCCCGCACCTTCTGCGCCTTCATACGGAAGTAGCGCGATGGGCGGAGGAGACGTTCCAATGCGCTCTGGCTTACAGAGGCTATCTCCTCAGGTGTGAAAGCACCCGCGGCTCTGAGATTGTCCATCGCTTTTTCGACGTTGCGCCACGAAGTTGCTTGGGTTAGGATAGCACCGAGTGCCACTTCAAAGGGTGTGTCCGCGGGCCACCATTTACGGTTTCCGTGTTGCGCGAGAAGTTGATTATAGAGTGTAAACAGTTTTTGGGTTATATTCCCTTTACATAGAATTTGCATACGTAGAAAGTCCTTGTAACAAAAAAGGAAAAACTATGAATTTAAGTTTCAGTACGAGCGCGGGTAATGGCGGTTGGAGCCTTCCCGAATGTGCAGCGTGGGCAAAAGCCAACGGGTTTGACGCGATCCGCCCGAATGCCACTGGCGTTGTTGAGCCAAGTGCCATTATACAATCCGGAGGCGAAGAGGTCAAGAAAATTTTGGATGCCCACGGCATCTATCTCGCTGCCTTAACAGCGCACTGTAATTTGCTTGACGATGACCCGGAAACGCGGGAGAACGCGCGCGATACGTTGATGCAAGCCATTGAAGCGACACACATCCTCGGAGCTCCTGTGGTGGTAACCTACGCTGGCAGCCCCGTGAGTTGGCATTTCTATGGGCAGTTTTCTTCAGAACCGGGCAATCCCGGAGACAGGTCGCTTGAACTCGTCGGACGATTCAAAGAGATGTGGACACCTGTTGTCCGCTTCGCCGAGGAAAAAGGCGTGCAGCTCGCGCTTGATTGCGCCGTACGTATGGGCAACATCGCTTGCAACCCTGAAATGTGGGAGCGGATTCTCGACGCAATTCCGTCAAATTCTCTTGGACTCTCTTGCGACCCGTCGCACTGGCTCTGGATGGGTATCCTACCAGCTGAGGACGCAATCCGCATGTTCAACGGCAAGTGGTATTATGCCGATGTAAAGGATTGTGAAATCAGCCCTCAGATGAAGTTCCGGCAAGGTATCATCGGAAATTGGTGGTGGCAATATCGTGTCCCGGGGCGCGGACAATTGAATTGGGGAACGATCACTGGCGCGCTGCAGGAATCCGGCTACGATTATGTTCTCTGCGTCGAGAACGAGGATCGCGGAGCACCCGGATTAGAGGGTTTTGCACTCGGTGGAAGGTATCTTCGTCAATTTCTTTAGGAGTTACCAGTCGTCAGTTGGAAAACTGAATGGTTTTGACATTAATTTTCGGTTCACTCAGTTTTAATAAATTATCGGATTTCCCACCTTTTTTCATGATCTGATGCGGTTGGAAACCTCACCTACCGGGCTTGGTGTCTCAAAATACTCCTAAAAGACGGAAAACTAAATACCCCAAATTTATCTACCCATCTCTTGCAATTGATTTCGATGTGTGCTAATTTGCAAGTGTATCCTACCCGAAACGGCAGATAAAAATGGTAAAACAGTTACAACCGAGATCACACAGAATCGCGATTCTTGCCGAGGGTTCGTTCGGTATCCTCGAATCGAAAACAGCTACGGTCTTAGTGCGCTATCTCCCTGAGAATGTCGTCGCAGTTATCGATAGTGAGAACGCAGGACGAGACACCAGCGAAATTATCGAGATTGGTGAGGGTATTCCTGTTGTTCGAGATCTCGCTGAGGCGATGCAATTCGAACCGACAATGCTCGCTATTGGTATTGCGCCACCGGGTGGCGAGTTACCGCATGCTTGGCGAGCAATTCTTCACGAAGCGATACACAATCGTTTGCACATTATGAGTGGCTTGCACCAATTCCTGAGTGAGGATGCAGAGCTCGAAAAACTCGCAGAGGCACACGAGGTCCTGTTATGGGATGCCCGAAAACCGCCTGACAACCTACCCGTCGCGACGTGCAAAGCCGATAATGTTGATGCCACAGTTATCTTAACCGTGGGTTCAGATTGCCGCGTCGGTAAAATGCTCTCCGGCATAGAAGTCACGCGTGCGGTACGCGAGCGCGGTCTGGATGCTGAATTCTGTCCAACGGGTCAAAACGGGATTATGGTATGGGGTTGGGGTATTGCGATCGATGCAGTTGTCTCCGATTTCACCGCCGGTGCAGCGGAACAGATTGTGCTTGAAGGAGCGGAAAATCACTCGATACTTATCGTTGAAGGACAGGGTTCGCTCGTACACCCGGGATATTCCGGCGTGACGTTAAGCTTGCTCCACGGCAGTCTACCAGATGCGATGATATTCTGTCATCAACCCTCGCGGGATACGGTTGCTCGGTATACGGTGCCGTTGCCATCTGTACCTGAGATGATAGCCCAGTATGAAGCAATGGCGGCACCGATAAAGCCCGCCAAAGTGATCGGACTAGCGTTGAATTGTTTCGACCTATCCGAGACAGCAGCACGTGAGGCAGTTATCGCAGCAGAGGCAGAGACAGGGCTACCTGCAACGGATGTCGTGCGGTTCGGTGCAGATAAACTCGTTGATGCCATTCGGACATTTCATAGAGAAACCAAAAAATGCTAACGCCCTAAAACTAAGGAGATGCAAAACCGATGACTGACGAAGAAAAATTTCGATTCGACTTGAGCGGATTCCTTGTTCGTCCTGCAATCCTTGAACGTGACGAAGTAGATGCAATCGTTGAACAAATTGAACGGATACATCACGATCCAGAATCTTTACTGCCAGAGCACCGCGCCGTTCCGGGCGGTCCGGCGAGCGTCTTGATAGACCATCCCAAAGTGCTTGATGTCTTACACGAAATCATCGGACCTGACGTTCGGTTAGAGAACTGTTTCTCCGTCTGGCGCGAAAAGGGACAGGAACACGGTGGACTCCACGGAGGTGGCCCCCAACAAGGCGATCCGATCTTCGGGTATCGTTTCAATAACGGACGAATTCACGCAGGAATGGTGCGCGTCGTCTTTGAACTCACAGATGTCACCAAAAGGGACGGGGCAACACACTTCGTAGCGGGCAGTCATAAATCCAATTTCCCGATGCATCCAGATCACATGTCGTTAGAAGAGGGTAAACAGAGTCCGTTCCTGATGACGTATGAATGTCCAGCAGGGAGTGCGATCTTCTTTACCGAGAACCTATGCCATGCCGGTCCTGTGTGGCAACGTGATGAGCCGCGCGTCGCGGTGCTAAACGCTTACGCACATCTCGCGACCCACTGGCATCGACTGAAGGTTCCGCCTGAAGTGCTTTCTGGATTATCGCGTGAAAAGCAGGCATATTTCCGCGAACCGTGGGTTGCCGATTTCCGAACACGTCCAGCAACGATAAACACGATTGAACGGTTTTTGAACAACGACGAGCCGCCCGTTAATACTGATACCAAACCCTAAATTAAAACGGCGAGGTGTGGAAAACTCGCCTATAATCTCTGCGTCCGGAGTGCCGTTACATCGGTTTTTTTAAACCTAAAATAGCCTTAATTCATGCGGAAAACACCTTGATTTTTAGGATTGAATCAGGTATAATAATCATGGGTTCACTTGTAGTGAGAACCCTGTATTCAACTTAAATATTGTATCCCACCGTCTCCAAAAAACACCAATTTCCACAGAATGTACGGAGGGAAATCCGATGAACATTCTCCATGAATTAAATGACAGGCAGAGAGAAGCCGTAACACATAAAAATGGTCCTCTCCTCGTTATCGCAGGTCCCGGTACGGGGAAAACAAGAGTCATCACACACCGCATCGCCTATCTGATTCGCGAACACGGCATCAAGGCGGAGAACATCCTTGCGATCACCTTTACTAACAAAGCCGCGCAAGAGATGCAGGAGCGGGTCAACAACGAGATCGGAGAACCGCACGGTTCCAACATTAAAGTCAGCACCTTCCATGCATTTTGTGTAAAAGTGCTCCGAAAGCATGCCCTGCGAATTGGATTAAGTGAAAATTTCACTATCTTCGATCAGGAACTCCAAGACGAGATCTTAACAGAGAGCGTCCGTGCGTTGAATCTCAACACCGATGATTATCCGCCATGGTTGCTGCGCAATATCTTGAGCGATGCCAAATGTAAATCTCAGAATCCTGTTGATGCAGTGGATGCTACGGACATCTCTGACCCAGAAACCGCCGAAAACATCCGAAACGTTCTGCGAAGTTACCAAGACAGCCTTACAGAATACGATGCACTCGATTTCGACGATCTCCTCGTGAAAACTGTTGAACTGTTTGAACAAGTGGAAGACGTACAACAAGACTACCACAAAGCAATCGCCCATATCCTCGTTGACGAATTCCACGATGTGAATAGCGTGCAGTATCACCTACTCCAACTGCTCTGTGCGCCGCCAGCACACAATCTCATGGTAGTCGCTGATGAAGATCAGTCGATCTATAGTTGGCGTGGCTCGAATCCTGCTTATATTGATGCCTTCAAAGCCGATTACAATCCGAGAGAACTTGCTTTGGACGACCACTATCGGTGCAGCGAGAAGGTTTTGCGCGCGGCTGAGGAGGTCATCTCCAGAAACACGGAACGGCAGAGACAGCACACCCTCAGAACCCATAAAGACGCGGGACGCGACATCTTTCACTATACCTTTGACACATCTATAGTGGAAGCACGCAGGATCATTAATGTCATCCAGAACTTAGTAACGAAACGCAACTATTCTTACCGTGATATCGCCATTTTTTACCGAACGCACAGACTCGCGGATGTTTTGGAAGAACAGTTGTTACGGGAACATATTCAATTCCAGCGGATTCAACCGACGAACTCCTTTGCGGAAGGGAATAGTAAGGGTATCCTGGCGTATCTCCGTTTCATCCAATGGCAACTCCCGCAAGATCTAGAACAGGCAATCAATTTTCCTGAAACTTGCATCGACGACCTCACATGGGTACGCCTGAAGTGGCTCGCACAACGTGAAGATATCGCATTCGTGGAACTTTTGAAAAATATCGAAGCATATCCAGAGAATATCGGTCCCTTAACACGCCGAAATGTTCGTCACTTCTGGACACAACTTGAGAAACTATCGACTGAAGTTGAAGGCGAGAGGGTCGATAAAATTATTCCGAAACTTTTCGATACTTTGGAACGCTCTCGTATTCCCTATCGTGCGGAAGAACTGGAAGTCATCGAAAAACAACCCGAGATGTCGAATCTGGTTACAGCACAAGACGTTCTTTACAGCGCGCTGAATCTCGGCGAGCCGATCCAGATTACCGCCAGCCATGGGATTGACGAGTACGCTGCTGCGCACATTATTTACGAGACGCTTGAAACCTACCTCAATCACACCCCGCAACTCCAACTGTTGCCGCCCGAGGGAAACAGACCGAAATCGAACGAAAACGGGGTCCATGTGCTTATCGGTAATTTCGAGGAAATCGGAGAAGATGCGCGGGATGCACGGACAATCTTCATCGGCACTGGAGATACAGTCAGTACGGATGTAATTCGTCTTGAAGCAGAAGGGATCCACAGTATCACAGCACTCAAACTCTGCCAACGCCTTGTGAATCGATTTGAAACCCCAAACATGGCAGATATAGTCGTCTACGACTTGGAAACTACTGGACTCAATCCGAAAACGGCAGAAATTGTTGAGATCGCGGCGCACCGCCTCAGCCCAATCGGAGATGAAGTTGATCGGTATTATCGCCTAGTAAGACCCCCGGGCGGACACATCCCGGAGTCAGCCAGACGCATCCACGGAATTGATACAGAGACCGTCAAGACCTCACCGGGAATCGAAATGGTGCTGCCCGAATTCCTTGGGTTTATCCAAGATCGGATCCTAATTGGACACAACGTAGCGGAATATGACAATCCTATCCTTGCACGTGACCTTAAAAGGTATTTGAAAAGGGAGTTATCCGCACCCCATTACGATACGCTCGCAACGGCGCGCAGGCTTTTCCCACGACAACGTTGTAGCATAAGTGCGCTTGCCGAAAAATTTGACATTGAACACGGTCGTCTACACAGTGCCTTGGAGGATGTCAGAGTCAATCGAGAGATTTTTAAAGAGCTCATTAAAATCGACGCTCACAAACGCGAGGCGAAATCGCTCCCTGAACTGTTACCGTTTGTTGGGCTTGGTATCCTTGCGAAAACCGAAGGTGTCACTCCTCCAGAGGAAGCCTTAACCGAGACCGAGACGTTCTTGAATGTCGCGAAACGTTTCGTCCAGACACACAACGTCGGAACACTGGAGAATCTGCCCCTTGACCCCACAGAAGCGGCACAGGCGAGAGAGTATATAGAAACGTTACAGCATGCCACCGTCCATAAGTCCCCAGAGGATGCTGACTGGCAACAACGCCGAATTCAGTTCATGAACGCGGTCCTCCACTTCGAGTTGATGAGTGATGAACATGGCCTTATCAACTTCCTGGACTACCAGAAACTCCTCACAAATGTTGACGAACTCGACGAGACGACTGAACAACTAACACTCATGACCTTGCATGCCGCGAAAGGGACAGAATTTCCGGTCGTTATTATCATCGGTATGGAGGAAGGGAGTTTTCCAGTGTGGCGGCAGAATATCACGGAAGCGGAACTCGAAGAAGAGCGCCGTCTTTTCTATGTCGGTATGACACGAGCGCAAGAGCAGCTTTATTTCAGTTCCGTCGTATATCGTTTCGGGGACCGGGATCGAGCACCGTCTATGTTCATTCGAGAGGTACCATCTAACTATGTCGTTAAATGGAGTCAATAGCGTAAGACATAGCAAAGTTAAAGTGACCAGAATAGCATTCAGCTCTCTCAAAGATTCCTTGATAAAAAAGAGACAGACATGGCATACTAAAAACACAAAAAAATAGAATACTCTTGACTCAAAAAATGCGCATCGATTGCCAAAGCCACATATTTCCAGATACCTATATCCAAATCCTCGCCCAGAACCCATACCCTCCGCAAGTCATCCGACGCGGGAGTGAGAATATTGTTACGTACGGCGATATTCAAACATTTCGTCTGCAAGACGAAGCCTACGATCCAAAACGAAAACTCAAGGATATGGATGAGGCGGGGGTCGACATGGCACTGCTCAGCACCAATATACCACCCCCCTGCATGCTTGCCCCTGAATTAGGGAACAAGGGGGCGCAAGCGATCAACGATGCCATCGCTGAACTTGTGGATGCATATCCAAACCGATTCGCAGGATTGGCGTGCCTGCCGTGGCAAAACCCAGATGAAGCCATCATAGAAATGGACAGAGTGAAGAGACTCGGTTTTCGTGGGATTATGCTTTATTCCCATATCGGAGGGAAACCTGTTGACGCACCACACTTTGAACCCGTCTATACGCACGCTGAAACGCTAAGTATGCCGATTGTAATGCACCCGACCGTCCCGACGTGGGGAGAGGCAATCAAAGATCACTGGATGATCGGTATGATGGGCTTACAAGTGGACAACAGTTTCGCGCTGTTGCGACTGATTCTGAGCGGGATTCTCGAACGGCATCCGCGCCTCCAAATTGTGATGCCGCATGTCGGAGGTATCCTACCCTATATGAGCGGCAGGATTGATCATCAGACCGAGGTGTTAGGGAGAGCCAGAGAAAATATCACACAACCGCCGAGCGTGTATCTGCAGCGTATCTATCTGGACACCGTCTCGCCATCAGTGCAATCAATACAGTACGCCTACGAGTATTCCGGGGCAGATCGGCTGCTATTCGGCACAGACCATCCATGGGTGGATATGCCTCGATTCGTCCGTTTCATCGAGGAAATGCCGATCCCTGAAGCAGATAAAGCACGAATCTTTAGTGAAAATGCCATAAAATTGTTCGAGTTATAGTGAAATATGAGAGATTGAGAAGCGACATCCTTGAAATTAGATGAAACAGAAAGCCTCACCAGCAAAAGAAAAGAGGTTACTCAATGTCACACGAACTGACCGACGCACAAAGGTTTTTCTTTGAAAACAACGGTTATCTCGTCTTGGATAATTTCCTTGCTCCGTCACACGTTAAAACGCTCAGAAGTGCCCTCGCTGAAGTCATTGAAAAACGGCGGGAATGTGAAGAAAAAGGGCTCACCGAAACCGGAATGACCCACATTCACGGAGAGAAAAGCACCCGTATCTTTTATATCCTTGGAGACCATCCGGCATTCTTAGAACTCCTGGATTGGCAACCTATCCTGCCGTATGTCACGGGGTTGCTGAATAATATGCCGCATCATCACGCTTCGGATGCTATTGTCGAGCACGGTTCGGATCTCATGGAACGTTTGATGGGCTGGCATATCGATGGGCACGATGAAGGCTATCGTAACCTACGTCCGATCCCGTTTTTGCAACTCAAAATCGGCTATTACCTGACAGACATGACCGAAGGCGGACAGGGAAATCTGTGGCTCATACCGGGTAGCCACACCGCGATGTATGATCCGAACCACGAGGATTTACGACATCCTTACGAGTCTCCCGGTGCTTTGGAGGTGTGTGCCCCGCCGGGAAGTGCGATTCTTTTTCATAATGCCGTTTGGCATTCCGCTGGGATTTTCACAAAGCCGGAAGGTTCTCGCGAAATGCTCTATTACGCTTATGAGCATCCGTGGATGATTGCCTCGCAAGAACATTGGGGATATCCTACAGACTTTTATAACAAGCAGCTCTCATCGGAACAGCGGAAGTTCTTCCACGGATTTGTCTTCGATCCACCGGAACAGCGGTGGGGATAGTCCAATATAGGTTTGCAAGTCCTGCCCTACAATACAACGCACGGAGGACACAATTATGCGTTTGACTGAATCTCAAGTTTCCTTCTTTCACGACAACGGGTATCTACTGCTTGAAGACGCACTTGATGAAAACGATCTGGGTCCTGTCATTGGAGAATATGAGGGAATTATCGCGGAACGCGCCGAGAAGTTGCACGCTGAACGGAAAATTACGGATACGCACGCCGATAAATCTTTTACAGAACGGTTGCTCCATCTCTCGAAAGAGGCACCAGAGATAACAGCGAATCTGGACATTATGCAGGCACGCGGCGAAGCGACGTTCAACTTCCTCAAGAACCCGAAAATCCTTGACATCGCGGAATCTTTCGTCGGCTCCGAAATTATCTGCAATCCGATCCAACACATCCGGGCCGTCTTGCCGAAACAGAGTTCACGGCGGGAACCGACACCTTGGCACCAGGACGCAGGGGTGTGCTGGCCCGATACCGATCCCTACTTTATGCTAACTGTTTGGGTGCCGATTGTGGATGCGACATTGGAAAACGGGTGTCTACAGGTGCTACCGGGTAGCCATAAGATGGGACTCTTCACGCACGATTGGAGTTCAGCCGGATTGGCGGTCCCCCCGGAACATCAACCGAATAACCTCACACCGAAACCGTTACCTATCCGAGCCGGGGGTGTTATTCTGTTCCACAACTACACGCTCCACAGCGCGAAAACGAATGAATCGCAGAGCATCCGATGGAGTTTCGATCTGCGCTATCACGATGTCTATCAACCGACAGGGAGGCCCTACTACCCAGCCTTCCTCATGCGGAGTCGTCTGCGACCAGAAGCTGGTAACACGAAATATGAAACGTGGTGTCAACGGTGGGAATTTGCGTTAGAGAATTCTAAGGGAGCACAAGCCTATCGGTGGCCCCGGTAGAAAGTAGCAGGCACACTTCGTTGTGCCGAAGCAAGGACGTGGGAGGGAAATGTGCTTGAGATATCAGATTTGCCGACGGTCAACGCGACGTTGAACACAATCAGCGGAATCCTGTTGACGATTGGGTATGTGCAAATCCGACAACGGAAAATAGCAGCACACAAAAAATGCATGCTCGCGGCGTTTGGTGTGTCCGTGCTGTTTCTGGTTTGCTATGTTATCTACCATTACCATGCCGGATCGAAACCATTCACGAAACAGGGATGGATTCGTCCGGTCTACTTCACCATTCTGATTTCGCACATTATTCTGGCGTTTGTCATAGTCCCGTTGGCGTTGCGGACCCTTTACTTGGCGTGGCGCGAACGGTTTGAGAACCACCGCCGTATCGCAAAGATTACCTTCCCGATCTGGTTATATGTCTCAATAACAGGTGTGCTTATCTATCTAATGCTGTACCAGTTATAGAGCGGAGTATGATACCTTATTTGTCCTCTTTCCCTACGAATCAAAGGGACGGAACCCGCGCAGCATCAAGCCTCGATCACTATTAGATTTCTTCGCTTCCGCAGCCGCGGCAGCACGTTTTTCTGCCTCTGCGCGGTTCGTCGTGGTTGTTCCACCGATGACCACGAAATCATCTGTTCGACGATAACGGTTGATGAAAATCGGACGCGGTTTATCCGACATATTCTGTTTGGAACCGTGCACTGTCTTCACATTGAAGAAGATGGAATCACCGGCTTTGCCAACAATCGGGAGTGCGCTCTCCCAGGGCCACTCATCCTCCGCGAGACCGAGGTGCGAAAACGTATCAACATGCTCAAGTTGTCCGAGTTTGTGGGAACCCGGCACAACATGTAACGCACCATTTACCAAGTCCGTATCCACAACGTAACTCAGAATGCCGACGGGTCCCTGATAGCGGTGTTCAAAATACGCAGAATCTTGATGTAGATGCTTCGGATGTCCGCCAACGGGTTCCTTATAGAGGCATTGCCCGTTACCAAAGATCTCCACATTCGGTCCGAGGATCGCCTCCACGATATTGACTGTCGTTTCATCCAACGCAGATTGGAAAAACGCCGCACTTGTCTGATAGCCTATCGACAGGACCATAATCTGTTTGTTACGCTCGTAGCCTTCTGGTGCCGGAAGGAACAACGTGCCGTTGGGTGTGCGCCATCCCTCGACAATCCGTTCTGCCTTGTCAAGCAAGGATATAGATTCCGCCGCGGCAGATTCAATGTCCCGATGTATCGCTTCAATATAGGGTGCCATCAGACCGCGCACGACAAGACACCCGTGTTCCTCAAAGATGTCTGCCGCCTTCTGAACATCCAATACATCTACTGACATCTCAATATCTTCAACTGCTACCTTAGGTTCTTGGCTCACGAAATGCTCTCCTTAAATTTATTCCTTACTCAGGTTATCTATAATTTTGAAACACCCACACTCGCTATAAAAATATTGCTAAGCCGTCGCAGGATCAACAGCCACAATTTCTTTTTATTTTATCTCATTTTCAGGAGAATTGGTGTCCGTTGCTCTGTTCTCATTCTGTGTTTTTTACTGGAAAATGATTGTAGGTGGGTTGGTTACGGAAAGCCCAGGGAGTGTGCCTACGACTGTTACTCTCTGTCACCCCACGATGGTTTCCTGCCGGTCAATTCTTCAAGATATTTTGCGGTTCGGTTTATCTCCGCTTTGAGTTTTCTATCTGCTTTCTGTTTCGCAGAATCTTCAGTCGTATAAGTCACTCGGTAAGTTCCCTTCTGGGTCTGTGGTAAGGTAAATTCACCTGGGATATTCCTGTTCACATACTGAAGCATGTCATGCAGTAACCAATAAACATCAGTAGACGAATATCGCAGTGGGTTCTGAGTAGACTTTTCGCCAACACGATCTAATGTCTGTTTTACGAAGTCTATAACTTCCGGAAGTGTATAGATTTCGTTCTCTATTATCTGAATATCCTTCATCTCTTATCACCCCGCTATTTTGACGGTGGGCATCCGCGCTGGCTGTACGTCAAAAGTGCCAACAGTGTCAGCTGCGTTGCGGATCTGAATGAGTTGTGATGCAATACTGACTGCGATCTCTGGAACCGTTTTCGAGTTAATATCGAGTCCGATGGGGGCATACACTCGCTGAAGTCTCTCCTTGGAAATTCCTGCCTCCATCAAATCATCAAATATCAGTTTAATCTTGCGACGACTACCGATTAAGCCGATGTAACCGGCATCCGATTCAACAACACTGTGGAGTGCCGATTCATCGTGTTGATGCCCGCGGGTGACAATCACGACATACGTCAGTGGGGTGATCGGATAGTTTCGGAGTTCCGTTTCGATATCGCCAATGATAATTTTGTGCGCCTCCGGTAACCGCTCAGCGGAGGCAAAATCGGAGCGATCGTCGACAATAACAATGTCGAAATCCAACCAGTTCCCAAGATGACAGAGTGCCTGACCGACATGTCCTGCTCCTGCAATTAGCAGGGTCGGTCTCGGTTGCAACGGCTCTAAGAAGACCGAGCCCGTTTCATTCTCATGGAACAAGCCAGCACTGTTCCGTTCAAGCACTTTCGCAGTCTCTTCTTCCACTGCCGCTTCCAAAGCCGGATCGCCTAACGTACCGATATGCTCACCCGTGTTAGCAAAGATCATCTTCATGCCAACATCAACGCCCTGCTTTTCACTCGCTACAACCGTTGCACAGACGAGTGGAATTTTTTCGGCGTTCAATGCTTGGAGTCTCTCAAACATCTCAGATTCGGCGGATGTTTTTGGTAAATCGATAAAGATTTTCATATTCCCGCCGCAGATGAGTCCATCGTCCCAACCGTAATCACTATCCAACTGGAACTCAAGCAACCGCGGCACACCATCTTGCATCAGTCCGATCGCCTGTCGCCGCGCTTCAGCTTCAACACAACCACCACCAAGTGTCCCAATGTTCCGCAGATCTGGGAGAATCAAAAGTTTCGAGCCGGGCTTTTGTGGGGTTGAGCCTTTCGTCTCTACAACCGTACAGTAGGCACCGACTTGGGAGGCCTCAATTAGTTCTGGAATTTTTTGATATATTTCTCTCATCTTTTAGTTGTCATCAGTTATCAGAAGAACAGCCATCAGCAGTCGACAGAGGGAGGAGCACACTGTCCACAAAAATTTATGGTGCTTGGTCCTCAGCAGTCTGTCCAACCAATTTTTTAAACTGTTCGCGTTGTTGCTCGGTCAACTCAAGTGGGACAATAGCAGCGACACCATCGTCCCCGATCTGTGCGGGAACATTCAAGTAGACCGACGTTGTCCCTGCGGAAACCCGTGTGCCGATACTCATCACCCGTTTCTTATCAAGAGCGATCGCCGAAACAACTTGTAAAATATGACTCACCAATGTCCATTCGCCGCCTATGCCATACGGGCAACGCTGCGCAACAACTTCACAGAGGCTGTCAATGTCAGTTTCAGACATCAGTTGTGCGAGGGGAATACCGTTCACTCGGCAGTATTGCGGAAGCGGGTACGTCTCTTGATCACTCCCGATTGCCAGAGCCGTCACATCTTTTACGGAAATATCAACACGTTTCGCAATTTCGGAGGCTAAGTGCGCTGTAGCCGCTCCATTTCCAAGCCCAATAATCTGTCCCGCATCAAGCGTTTGATGTATCCAGGCAGAGATGTAATTCGCGGGTGATATTGCTACCAGAATCTTAGCATCCGAGGCATACTGTTGGATTCCGGTTACAAATCTCCGAACGAGGGCGATACCAGTCGTCTTGGAGGCTTGAGGCGACCGAAAATCAGATTGACCCACCGGAGGTAACAGAACAACAATATCTGCATTCGCTAGCCCCTCTAATGAATCGAAAGCGGAAATCTCGGTGTCACTTGTACTTAAAGCGTTTGCTTCCACAAGATCTCGGAGATTTGTCGGTGTGCTCTCTTTTCGATGAACAAATCTATTCTTGTTCGACGCAGCATCCGACACAAAAGCAATTTCTCGCGCCGCCTCCGATTGACACAAGCCCCAGGCAGTCGAGACGGCTAACTGACTGTTGCCCAATAAAGCTACTTTCATTTTTAATTCTTTTCAGTTTTCAGTTTCCAGTTAAATTAACAGTTATCAGTTTTCAGTTAAATGCTTGTGGTAGTTGTATAGCAATTGAATCAGGACTTACGCAATTTTGACTATAGGACGTTTTGTGAGAGGAGACCCCTTAAAAAAACACAGATGTTCTCGTGGCACACCTTAACAGGTTATGCTACAAAAGAGCAGCACGCATAATTCCTATGAATTCCACAAATTGCTCTTGTCTGACAACTGAAAGTTTTTTCGTAGAAAAACCGTACTGACAACTGATAACTATAAATTATACCAAAAGGCTTTCAACGATTGCCTGAAATTGTTCCTCAATATATTGACGGTGGTTGTCCATTTCTGAACCGACTGCCAGTTTTGTAGATACCAGTTCATCGTAACGCTCAACGTATTCAAGCAAGGTATCAACCTCTTTTTCATAGCAGATCGCCGATGCCAGCACCTTCTCCTTTAGTAAGAGCGGGAGTTCGGCTTCTGTAATCTGGGTCAGTTCCCATCGCCACACCTTTTCGGAGATATAGGTGACAAACTGATTGAGCAGATCGCCCTTAAAATCGTTGTTTTGGAGTGCTTTCACTTCTTGGATGAGTCCCAAGACGTGATTGAAAAGTTCATCCGGGAATTGCTGCCGCAATTCCATAAGCAACCTGCCAGTCGTCGATATCGGCAGCTGATTCTGCAGGAGGAACACCCGCAAATTTGGATAATCCTCAACACCCTTACTATTACCGAGCCATGTTTCATCTATCGCAGGTAAATCACTTACATCGAAACTGAGCACCTGCTGTTTCCGAATCTCTTCAAGGTTAATAGCACGCGCATCAATACCAGCAGCCGCTAAAGTGGTGATAACTTCTTCCGGACGGTAGGGTCTGAGGAAAGCCATGAGTTTCTCAACCTTTTGCTGCTCTGCCTCAATCGCCTTAGCGTTCATGGCACCGTTATTTCGTGCTTGCCCACGCTTCCGTTTCTTCCCTTTTTGAGGGGCATTTGCGAGCCGACCCGCCCGTTTTGCCAAAGTGTTGTGATAACCGAGCAATTCCTCGTAAAGCACTGCAAGTAGGGTATCCCCATGAATAGCAAGCATCGTCGCTGTTGTAACATTTGCCAATTCGTGTCCGGTCTTTGAGATAATCGCCCGATTCAGGTTGCGTTCTATTGACTTGCGGTCCTTCTCAGCTTGAATAATCAGTGCACTTCCCAGCATGAGATTGATGAGCCTTTTCGTCTGGTCCGGTACACTCAGATTAATATCACAGGTAGGTTGAATATCGGCAAGAAGTTGCTCACGTAGCCTGCCATCAAGTACCAATGCCCACAAAGTCGCGTAATGCTGTTGCTCGTCCACTGCTGAAGGCATATTCTGCAACCATTGCTTTATCGTTGGTAAATGCAGTTTTACATGATCGAGCAACTGCTCAACAGTGCTATCAGGAATCTCAAAACCAGCAAAATTGGGAGCCGCACCTCGAGGCTGTGCCTGTTGATTTCGGCGCTGTGTTGGTTTCCCTGTTTTCGCCGCTAATAGAAGATTGACTAACGGTTGAATAACGGCTTCAAAATCCCGCCTGTGTTGGCTCGCGAAGTTCGCGAGTTCCAGCAATTCCAACCAGATAGTCGTCAAACGTTCGACTTGCGTAGCGTGTAAAGTCGAACGAAGGGTAATACCTGCCATCTTCTCACGCACCGTTCTACGCGTCCACTGCGGCAAGTAAATTTCGTTTAAGGGCTCGTTATTCTCAAAAATTGAGGGTTCCACCTGCTTGACAAACTCGGTCTCAATAAAGTCCTGTTCGAACACCAGATCATGAAACAATCCGGCAGCTCGGTCCAGCACCTGATTCGCCAGTTTATATGAGGATTGAATGAGGTGATTCAGGGTTAACTGCTGATTATCCTGCAGCTGCCAAAATTCTATCATAGGGTCGATATTCTCCTTGAGAATATCGGTTTTTGCTATTGCGAGTGATGCCTCAAAATGTTCGGTGAGATATTCCTCATAGAATTCGACGAAAGTAAGCATGGTATTCCGTAATTCACGGATCACCAGATCGTCCCACACCTTATTATGGACGCGTTGTCCAGGTCCAAGGACAAGAGCCTTCAAACGGGTTTCCACACCCTGTTGGAATTGCGCCATGAGTTGATAGGCGTTTTGGTTGGCTTTCACCGTGTACGTTTCGATTTTCTCTGAACTCTCGGTAATTGCGGTCTCAATTTCCTCGGTGGATGCGTTGAACGCGATAGGCACTAACCGCAGCGTCTCGGGTTCAAGAGGATCGTAAACCGCGGCCGTGGCAAGCACTTGAATGGGTTCAAACCCGTCTTTAATTGCCTCTGATGTCTCTGTATCTTGATCAGCGAATACATTAGCTAGTCGAGTATGAAGTGTTAAACCGTACCCCAAATCAATCAGGTCAGGGTACTGCTTAATATGAGTTCTGATGACCACAAGAAGCAGATTGTAGTCCTGCGCGAGTATTTGGTCAAAAAGGGCATCTTCATTGAGGTGAACGCGATGAATGTGGGTCTGCTCTGGAATGATAACAGTAGCCGAGGGTATCACCTCAGTATCAGTCTCATCAACATTTGCGAGCACATACCCACCAGTTTTGATGGTACTCGGTATTGTCAAACGTGCTTTTAAAACATCCTGAGCGAGTTCGGAAAGCGTTAGGGATTTTCCTAAGTTTTGAATAGCGATGTCCGAGACAATGCCATCTGCGAAATCTGTGATCTGGCGCGCATTGCGCTCCAACTCTTGTATGCTTCTGTGGACCCGGTCATAGTCGTCCTGTGTTTCGGCTGTGACCTTCGCCTCGTCAATCCAGGAAACCCATGCCCCTGGACGCGGTCGCATCTTTACTGTAAGTTCGCCATCTTCTGAGTCAAAACCGGGTAGAATATCACCCTCTGAGCTCTCTTTTGGTGTCCAAACGATCAGATGTTTGTCCGACTTGACACCAAGCCCCAAGCCAAAGGTATCTCCCCAACTCATCCGTCCCTCAATACTGGATTTGATTTTATCAGTTAACGCGAAAAGCGTTTCTGAACGAAAATTAAGCGGTAATCCTTGCATTGGGTCGATTCGATAGTATGCCTTTCAAATATTTTTAGGCAAATAAATGTGTGAATGACCGGTGAAAACACAACGGTTCAATGTTAACGGAAACTGTCAATCCGGTCTGTTAATAAATTGATAGGTTGACAGCACATAGAACACAAGGGGCGTGATATTTGTGTGTAAGCGTAATACTTAAAGCTGCGGCAGTTATAAAAGTTCATCGATATTAATAAACCCCAACTTTAGCCAGAAGCCCCTTCGTAGTTCGTGTTTTGTGCTTAAGTCAACCGAAGTAATAACGAAAAAAATTAATATTTCTGCTTCTGCCTTATCGACTCAACGAATGTGCTAAAGACACAGCAGACTTTCAGAATATTAGTGAATTTCGAGTCCCCATGCGTCCCAGCCTTGGTATCGCTTTCGTGCAAACAGCTCAATCTTACGCTGTTGTGGAAACATTTTCTCAATCCGTTCACGCACGACATCCGGTTTTTCCGAGTGGCGTGTCCGTTTTACCTGAACGAGTTGCCTCATATTTCTTGCCCCTCGCGGCTGCGGAATTTTACCACGTCTGAAAACAAGGCATAATTCACATTGACTCATTGTGTAGAAACCGGGGTTCGGGCGTTGTTTATCCCAGACAAAAGCCACTGTCGCCCACTGAAACCCCCATGCTTTACCCAGCTGAATTGCCTGATCAAGATGTGGAGAAGAACTCCACATAAACAGCAAACAATTCTCTTCGCTAATTGAGGCAACATCCCATGTCTTCATCTCTGAGACTGGGACAGTCGGATAATGTCGAATCGCGCCGCCACTCTCCTTGCCACCGCTTCCTGTGTGTTGGAGTTGCCCCTTATAATCCCACGGCGGATCCGCGTATATGATGCTGTACTTCTTATCTGGGAAGGGAGCGTTTTTAATTAGACCTTACGGAGAAACGACGTGAATTTGGATATTTTGTATGCGTTTCTTATATCCGCCCTCCATTTCATTATGGGCTACGCTCTTTTCCACAAAAAACGTACAAACTTTCAAATTCAGCCGAGACTGCTCCCAAAACTTGCGCCCAAAATTGCCCTGCAAGCCTCTATAGGCTAAAAGGAGAACAGGGCGAAAACTTGATCCTTAAACCTACTTTGCTTCAACGCTTAGCCCTTCTTGCGGGATGTCGTTGTTTGCAACGAGCATGTCCCGATCGAAGATGAAGTCGCTGCGGGAACTTCCGAGACTTTCTCCCTCTTCTTGACGTTCACGGAAGTATTGAGGGAGCGTTAACCCTGTCATCCGAATAGCATCTTCAGGGCATGCCTCAACGCAATAACCGCAAAATATGCAACGGAGCATATTGATTTCAAAGACATCAGGGTATTTTTCGCGTTGATAGCCTTCCTTGGTCTCCCAACCTTCTGGGGCAGGTGCCGCCTGAATTGTGATGCAATCCGCAGGGCAGGCAGTTGCGCATAAGAAGCATGCTACGCATTTAATCTCGTCTTTTTCTGTCACCGTCAGTTTGTGAATGCCGCGGTACCTATCGTTCCGTTCATCCACACTCCGAGGATCTTCAGGATACTGATATGTCAACTTCTTTTTCGGGATATGTTTCAGGGTAGTGAACAGCCCCTTAATCAACCCAGGGATATAGAGCCTATCCCAAAAAGACATTTCTTCGTTAACTTTCATCTTTCTAATCATTGCCTCCTGGACCGCCCTTCATTTCGTTTCGGGCAGGTTTCTAATAAAGTCGAACCGCTCCGTAATTTGTCTGTACAACTTTTACGGAGAAAGATTCGCTACCGTATAGTTCGGTGCTTCCTCGGTTATATCAATATCGTGGGGATGGCTTTCCCGGTAGCCACTACTTGACATCCGTACAAATTGACTATCCCTACGTAACGCTTCAATGTCCGAAGCACCGCAATAGCCCATTGCCGAGCGGATACCACCGACCAACTGATAAACAAAATTGCTGAGTTTCCCCTTATGTGGAACACGTCCCTCAATCCCACGGGGAACAAGTTTAGAAATATCTTCGCTACTCTCCTCTGAACGTTGGGCACTCCGTTTTCGCAATGCCCCTAATGATCCCATCCCGCGGTGAATCTTATATGTCCTCCCTTGATAGATGACAGTATCCCCAGGACTTTCGTCTGTCCCAGCGAGCAAACTACCGATCATCACAGAACTCGCACCGGCACCAATCGCTTTCGCAATGTCCCCAGAATAGCGAATCCCACCATCGGCAATAATCGGTACATCTAATTTATCCGCTTCCTTGGCACAATCGTAAATTGCTGTAATCTGTGGAATACTCACGCCTGCGACGACACGGGTTGTGCAGATAGAACCCGGACCAACACCAACCTTTACGGCATCGGCACCTGCCTCAATGAGGCTTCGTGTTCCTTCAGGTGTAACAACATTCCCAGCGACAAGTTCAACATCTGGGAAATGAGACTTAATGTACTCTGTGGATCGAATGACGTTTTTGGAATGTCCATGTGCTGTATCCAGTACAAGCACATCTACACCAACCTCCACTAACCTGTCGAGGTTCTCCAAAGGCGTTGAGGGTAGAACAGCAGCACCCACGCGTAAACGTCCAGTATTATCCTTACACGCTTGCGGAAACATCTGGACTTTGTCAATATCTTTGATAGTAATCAGTCCGCAGAGTCGAGAATCGTTGTCTACAATCGGCAGTTTTTCTTTTCGAGATTTGTGGAGTATCGCTTTCGCTTTATCAAGTGTAATTCCGGGTGCCGCGGTAATTAACTTCTCACCCGGTGTCATTCGGGCGGTTACAGGGAGTTCCAGATTGTCTTCGTACTTGAGATCTCGGTTCGTAATGAGACCAACGAGGTAACCATCGTCCGTGACGATAGGAACACCACCGATGCGGTAACGTGCCGTTACATCTAAAGCGTCGCGAATTGTCTTATCCTGCGTTAGTGTAATTGGCGCGGTAATCATCCCGCTTTCCGAGCGTTTCACTCGATCAACTTCAGATACCTGCTCATCAATGGTGCAGTTATAGTGAATTATTCCGATGCCGCCCTCACGTGCGATTGCAATGGCAAGCGTAGATTCTGTGACAGTGTCCATAGGCGCGCTACAGATGGGAATGTTTAGCCGGAGATTACGTGTCAGTTGTGTACTCGTATCTACCTGATCCGGCAACACATCCGATTCAGCCGGAATCAGCAAAACATCGTCGAAAGTTAACCCTTCTTTTGCAAATTTCGGGGGGAAGACATCGGAAATTTTGGTCTCCATCAGAATCGTCTCCTTCATGGCCGGCTGAGATGGATAGAATAGTATAAGGTCGTTGGAATGTCATAAGTTGTTACGCTCATTTGGGGTTTTCTTACCTCTCGATATGTTTCTTAGGGACTGACAATCCGCTGGCGTTTGAGTATTTCTATTTCTTGGGTGAGTGTTTCAATCTGCTTTTCGAGTGCTTGATCTTTTCGGCTGCGTCTATGCGCCAATATTCCCCACACAGTTGCCCCGACGGCAAGAACCGTCAAAGGGATACCAATGCAGGCAATGATGATGTTATTTTGCCTGTCAAAATCCTTTTGAACATTGTCAAAATCCTTTTGAACATTGTCAAAATCCTTTTGAACATTGTCAAAATCCTTTTGAACATTGTCAAAACCCTTCTCAATAACTTCTTTTAGGTTCTTGATTTCAGTCTTTATCACGGCGATGTCCGTCTCTACAGCATCCTGTGGTATTTGACACACGGCTGGCACGGCGATAGCACATAAGAGCATTGACAGGGGAAACAGAAGGTTTCTCATGGGTGTTCCTTAAACAACTCTTCGGAGAAAATTAGCAACTTAGGTTATTATAGTATATTTTTATTTTCATGTCAAGAGAATCAATTTTCTGAAACGAAGCCGACATTTTTATTTTTAATTCTATTGGAAAATGAAAATTATATCAACCAATTTTTCCTCAAAAATCCTCATCTGTGATATAATGGTCCTCAGTTATCAGTTATTAGTTGCCAAAGGAGATTTAGGATGGATAACTTAAACGTTGGAATTGTCGGGCTCGGTTGGGTAGCCGGTGCTCACATTGAAGCCTTCAAAGCCGTTACAGGTTCAGATGTCACTGCCATCTGTTCACGTCGGGAACACGATGAATCTGTACTAGCAGATACATACGGAACACCCCTCAAAGCTTATACCGATTTTGACAAAATGCTTGCGGATCCGGATGTCCACATCATTGATATTTGTACACCACATCCCTTCCATGCCGAACAAGCCATCGCCGCTGCCCAAGCAGGAAAACATCTCATCATAGAAAAACCGATCTGCCTTACCTATGAAGATGCGAAAGCTATCCGTGATGCAGTCAAAAGTACAGGTGTCAACGTCTGTGTATGTTTTGAGTGCCGATATAGCGCACACTTTACGATGATCCGATCGGTCATCGACAACGGGTTACTCGGTGAACTCCACTATGCCGAAGTCGATTATTATCACGGCATCGGACCCTGGTACGGACAATACGAATGGAACATCAAAAAAGACTTTGGCGGCAGTACCCTACTCACTGCTGGATGTCATGCTCTTGATGCCCTCCTCTTTTTTATGGATGGAGACGTTGAAGAAGTAACGAGTTACCACACGCAATCCTCAGGTGCTGATTTTCAACCATACGAATACAACACAACGAGTGTCAGTCTCCTTAAATTTGAGGATGGCAGAAAGATCGGAAAAGTCACCTCTTGTGTCGATTGCTTACAACCTTATTACTTCCATATCCATCTCGTCGGAAGCGAGGGAAGTTTGCTTGATAACCGCATCTATTCCGCGAAACTTCACGGTATGGATAAGAGCAAATGGAGTACGCTTGAGACCTCGCTCATTGATTCTGGTGATGTCAGCGATCACCCGTATGAACCACAATTCCAAGCCTTCATAGATAGCATCAGACGAGATGAGCCGATGCCGTTGACCGATTTTGACACGGCTTATGAAACACATCGCGTCGTCTTTGCCTCTGACATGTCGGCAGAAGCGGGTGGCAGAACTATTAAACTGTCCGAACTCGATTAACTACCATCGCATTGCTGCCTCCCGATAGAGTTGAATCTGTTCCATATTGCGAGGCACAGCGATTTGGATAGACTTGCGTTTCCGATTCACATCCCTGAGTACAATGGGTGCGCGAAGCATATTTGTCATTGTAACGATGCCTGAATGATAAAAAGCCCACATGCGTTGTTCGGTATAAGGGTTCAGCACGTACTCTGAAGTGTGTTCAGAAGGATGTCCGCCTACATCAACAAAGAGATCATGCTTCGGATACTCCAGTTCAACACTTGCATCATGCCCTTGTAAAAGCAACTTTTCAGGTGGAGGTTTAGGTGAATATCCACTGAGTTTACATTTCCGAATCCGGATAGGGGCACTCGATTTGTTAATCAAGTGCAACGACACCACAATGGCAAGGCGATGGTTGTCATCGCGGTTGATAAACCATGTATCGTCGGGGATAACCTCTACGGTCAGCCCCGGAATCTGTCTTTTCCTGTTATAGACGATTGCCAATGCTACAAAACTGACGAAGCCGAGGATTACCCAATTTCCGGTGGGGGTAGCTAAGAATTGAAGCAGTTGCTTTAACGCTTGTTGTAGCACGCGAACTCCTTGGCGAGTGTTTCTTCTGAAATAACACCGTGTCGGCGAACAAGTGGCGGCGACACGGAAATGTCGTAAACTGTGGAAGGGATGGGCCCCGGGGTCTTTCCACCATCGACGATCATATCAATTCGTGAGGCGAGTTCTTCACCAATCTCTTGAACAGAGGTGGCTGGCGGTTCCCCAGAGAGATTCGCGCTCGTTATTGCCACCGGTCCGCCAAACGCTTGGAGGATTTTCAAAAGCAATGGATTGTCTGGAATCCGCACTCCGACAGTGTCGCCTCCGGCGGTTAACACCGGTAATAGCCCTTTGCTTTCAATAACGATCGTCAAACCGCCGGGCCAAAACTGATCTGTGAGATGGAAGAAGAAATCCGGTAGATTTCGAGAGAAGCGATGAATATCCGTAACTGAACTGAGGACGAGCGGAATCGGGTTTCCATCCGGTCGCCCTTTCACTGTATAGAGTTTTTGTACGGCACTCGGATTAAACGGGTCGGCTCCCAATCCATAGACCGTATCGGTTGGGATAGCGATAATACCGCCTGCTTTTAGGTGTCGGACGGCTTTTTTAATTTTTTCTTGCGGTTCGGTGAGTTGATTTGTAGGTTGATGTCTTTTCACGTAGAGCCGCCCTCCATTGCATTAGGGGCTTGCATCTTGCAGCGGATCAGACAAGAGATCCGTTCGGAGTAGCATTCAGAGAAAACTCGTCTCGGAGGCCTTGCCGATATTTCTCATAAGCGATTCCCGCGATCATTGCGCCGTTATCCGTACACAGGTTCATCGGTGGATAGTAGACTTCTGCACCAATCTCCGCAGCAGCGACCTTTAGCGAAGCACGCAGTTGACTATTTGCGGCAACACCACCTGTCAAGGTTATCGCTCCAGCACCAGTGGCTTTCGCGGCACGAATCGATTTATAGACAAGGACATCCACAACAGCCGCTTGAAAACTCGCGGCAATATCTTCGAGAGTTACCAGATCAGGGTTGGTAGGCTCCACATTCTCTTGCCCATTTTCTACAAGTAGACCTGCTCGTCGTGCCTTCTCTACAAAATAGCGCACAGAGGTCTTGATACCGCTAAAACTGAATTGATAGTCGTTCGTATTCCGCATCGGTCTCGGAAATTTTATCGCCGAAGGGTCACCCTTCTGTGCGAGGTCATCAATTATTTTTCCCCCAGGGAAACCGAGTCCGAGGTACTTCGCAACCTTATCGTAGACTTCACCGGCGGCATCGTCTTGTGTCCCCCCTAATACCTTGTATTGCCACCCTTCGTGAACTTCGACAAGCAACGTATGCCCGCCAGAAACTGTGAGGCAGATATGCGGAAATGTTAAGGTATCATGCATCATACATTTCGATAGCAAGTTTTGGCTTGCAAGCTGCGCCAAAAAGGGCGCGTAGATATGCCCTTCAATGTGATTAATACCGAGTAACGGCAGATCATGGCAATAAGCAAGACTTTTTGCCGCGGCGACCCCGACCAGCAATGCCCCGATTAAGCCCGGACGATTCGTCACTGCTATGGCTCCCAAGTCCTTGAATGTAACATTCGCCTCAGCCAACGACCGACTCACGATGTAGTTTATCGCTTCAATATGTTTGCGCGATGCAAGTTCCGGTACAACGCCGCCGTATGCTTGATGCACTTCAATCTGTGAAGCAACGACGTTAGAAAGCACCTTTCTACCATCAGCAACGACAGCAGCAGCGGTTTCATCACACGAGGTATCAATACCGAGTATTTTCATTTTCTTTCTTGATTGTAGGGCAACTGTTAACTTGCGCCTGTGTGCGCAAACTAGCAGTTTACGCTACAGATTCCATACAGTTTCGCAACCTCACGATCTAATTTTTCTTCAAGACGAGACACCACTTTCTCAAGTCCCGCACGCTTCGCATCCAGAATCTCCTCTACCACTGCAACAATTGGCTCCTGCTGCGTAGGGGATACATCAGGGATGGACAGTTTTTTCCAGTCGTCATATCTGTAGCGCAATATTTTAGATTGTGCACGTGCAAACTGAAAGGTTAGGTTCGTTTCTACCCGACACTTAAGCATTTTTAGACACTATTCCGACGGTTCGCACGCCGTGTTCTTCTTCGATGTGCCTGTTTTTTTTCCCATTGAGCATAAGGGTCTTCATGTTCCGCGCGATCATAATCATGGTCATCATCTTCCCCAAAAAAGTGCCATCCTGACATCGATTGTTCCACGCCATTTACTTTCTGCAATTCTGCCTTGTAAATCACGAGATATTTGAACAGAGGTCTGACTTCTTCTCGAAGTTGCCCCCAACCGGGAGGCTCTCCATCTAAGTGAAAATCAATCCTTGAGATACTTCCCAATGTCTCAGACACCTCCGTTAGTGATGAACATGACTCAAAGTACTCTGGAAAGAATGCTATACACGCATCAATAAGGGCATTTGGATGATCTGGACCTGCCGGGATAATCACCTTAACTCTTCCCATAGGCTTAATATCCCTATTAAAATAACGGACTTCTAACCACTGTCGACCTGCATCGCCAACGAGAATTTGAAAATCAATAGGGTTCATACCATCAGCACCGAGGAATCCACCTTCACCGCCAATGCAATAGATTTTGGAATATCCAGCCATTTCTTCTCCTTTGCACAAAGCAAATTATTGATTATTCCTAGCAAACTGCTTGCCCGGCAACTGCTGAACAACACCTTTGAGCTCCAACATTAAAAGCAGACTTGACACCCGACCAATCGGGAGTTGTGTCGTCCGAACAATCGTATCAATATGTGATGATGGCACTTCGATGGCTTGAAAAATTATCTTCTCCTCCGGCGTTAAATCCAACGGAGGAGGCGTAGAGATAGATTGTTGGACATCAGGGGAAGGTTGTTGGGGGCCAAGTTTAGTGTCACCCTTCTCAACAGAGAGGGTTTGTGCAGGCACTACGTCCATATCTGGCATAGGAGATGGTGATTCTTGGGACTGAATCTGATTTAGGACGTATGGTGGCAGTTCGCTGAACAGATCGTCCACAGTGTTAACGAGTTTCGCACCGTCATTAATTAACTGATGGGTACCCGCTGAGAGTTCAGAAAAAATCTCACCCGGTACAGCGAACACCTCTCTGTTCTGTTCAGCAGCGAGGCGGGCGGTAATCAATGCTCCACTACGTTTTGATGCCTCTACCACAACGGTTCCGAGCGTTAACCCACTAATAATACGATTGCGACGTGGGAAGTTGCTCGACTTCGGTCTGACTGCCATTGGGAATTCGGAAACTAAGGCACCAGATGCTTCAATTTTCTCAGCAAGATTGCTGTTCGTCGCAGGATAAATGACACTCAATCCGTTTCCCATCACCGCAATTGTTCTACCACCTGCTTCGAGTGCGCCGCGATGTGCGGACGTATCGACACCCTTCGCGAAGCCGCTAATGACAGTCAAGCCTCGTTGAGCGAGTTGGTAACTCAAACGGTAACTCGCCTTTCGTCCGTAATCCTTAGCATTTCGAGAGCCTACGAGGGAAATGCTCAGCGCGTCTTTCGGGGTGAGTTCCCCTTTTATATAGAGCACAACCGGTGGCGTGTCAATCTGCTTCAAGTGAGGTGGATACGCGGCATCATAGAGTGTTACAACCTGACAACCGTATTTGTGTATCAATTCAAGTTCACGTTCGATTGGATACAAAACGGGTTTGTGAATGAGGAGATCACATACCGCCGCGGAAAGTTGGTTTGTTTTCCTGAGATCGTCCGGTGTCGCTTGAAGTGCTCGCTCTGCACTCCCAAAAACGTTTCGTAAGACTTGGACGGTTTTGAGTCCTACACCTTGAATTAGATTTAAATGAATTAGACTGATTGTCTCGTTAGACAGCATCTCTTCAACTGGTTATCGATTATCAGTTTTCAGTCAAGAGGTCTCCGCGTAACAATTCACATATTTCTGGAGTACGCCAACCGTGTAAAGCAAAACTACATTTTGGCACGTGCATGCCAAACTTGGATAAATTGTTACAAAATGGTTTCCTCTTAACCGACGATCGACTACTGCAAGGCTTGCGTAGCAATTCATCCTGAAAACTATTCTGATGTGCCTGCTTCCATCGGATCCGGTGGGAGCGCGTAATAGATTTCAATTTCCTGAATTTTTTTATATTCCTGCGCAGTAGGTGCCCCAGTTTCGCCACGGGTTGAGCGTTTCTGCCCACCGATCCGGCGTGAATCCCAACGGCGCGGCACTTTGAGACGAAACTTAGTCGTCACAATCGGATTTTTCAAGGTGAATTTGTACACAGGACGCATATTGTCCCGGACCTCTTTCATGGTAATCCACTCTTCCGCTTCATTCATGTACTGAACAGCGAAAAACTCCATTTGGCCAGGCTCGGCTTTTACCACAACCTGTTGAATCGTTTGTGGCTGCCGCCATCTTAAAACAGCCTCTGTGTATTTATCAGACTCCATTTGGGATGCCTCATCCTTCCCGTCTTCGAGGATAGGACCCGTCTCTCCTATTGAGTAGATATTGTCATCATGGTACTTCGAATCCTCGCTTGTCGCATCAAGTGCGATATTTTTGCTCAAGTTAAGGGATGGATTCGACGCGAGAATACAGCCCGACATCCCAATCACCACACAGAGGGTCAATATCAATAATCCAAAACGCATGTCTTGCCTCCTTATGCAAAGAACGGCCCAGATGCCGTTCACTACGGTATGAAGTTGAGGCGGCATTGTAGGGACAACCACCTTATTTTCCAATTCCATATTACTCTAAATCAAGTAATTCATCAAGTTCTTTTTCACGTTTATCGGTAGCCTGTTCCTCTTCCACCTGTTCAGCGGTTTTGTAGCCGTAAAGTTCAATCTCTCGAATTTTCCCGACAGCGCGGCGACTCCCGATATTCCATCCCCTACCACCAGAACGTGCTCGTTCCTGTCGGCTCAAGAGAGCGTCATCTTTCGTGCCTAAAACGCGTAATCGGATTCGATCTGTCGGAAACGGGATCAGCAGTGAAATCTTAATAGGATTCTGTTTGACACTCCTTACGTCCTTAATTAACTGCCAGTCCGCATCAACAGCGATGCTACCTTTATCGGCGTAAATATCAAATTCCGACAAATTATCCGAATGCACGATAATCCGACGGATAATTTTTTTCTCTGGCAACGTGACGATTACCTGCGAAGCCGGGTTCGCTCCAATGAATCCTTGTGATCCTGCGGGGAAGGTGGTTTCACCGATAGTGTTCAACTTGCCATCAATCATCTGTGGACTTGTCGCCTGTACGCCTTCCATGAGGGCATAATTTTCGCTCCATTCCTGTTCCGAGAAGAGTGCTGCGCATCCAGGCAAAATAACAGCAAAGCAGAACAGTGAAAAGAATGCAGTGAATCGATAAATCATCTTTTTACTCCTTTGATACCGCGCTCAGACAAAAGCCATCGCGCGACGGGTATTCTGTTCGCTTATACACCAAATTAGAACATATCATATCTGAACAAGGCTCTGTACCGCCAATACCCTTAGTTAACCCAAGTTGTCAACTTGTAGCATAACCTGTTAGGTTGTGCATCTTATAGTAAAATCCGAAAACAGGTTCACACTTGTAGCAGTACCTGTTAGGCTGTGCCAGTCAGAACAGATAACTTCAGAGTTCATACGAC
>RKRR01000131.1 GCA_007571305.1 Candidatus Poribacteria bacterium
ATCAGTATCTGAACCGACGCAGAAATTCTATGATTATGTTGAAGCACTTCCTGCTGGGTCAACGATCATGGTTGCCTTTGATTATGGTCCCTCCTCTTTAGCTGAACTGAATCCTATGGCAAAAGCGTTACTAAAACAGTGTTTCGATAGAGACATACGGGTCATCGGTATTACACTTGTTGTAGATGCCCCTACCTTAGCAGGTACCCTTATACAAGAAGTCGCTGCAGAGAAAGGAGCTGTGGAAGGTGAAGATTATGTCTTTTTAGGATTCCGTCCTGGAGCTGTGCAAGTGATTCTTGGCATGGGAACAGACATCGCCAGTGTATATGATACGGATTACAACGGGACGGCTATCGGTGAGATCCCGATGATGCAAAACATTACGAACTATGACCAAATTGATCTGCTGGTTGATTTTGCCTCCAGCGATACGGTAGAGTCCTGGATTATCTACGCGAACGTCCAGTACAACCAAAAGATCGCTGCTGGGGTCACAGGTGTTATTATTGCACAGATGTTTCCATATCTGCAGACAGGACAGTTAGTTGGCTTACTCTCTGGCATTTTGGGAGCGGCTGAGTACGAGAACCTCGTAGGGGTCCCTGACAAAGGGATACAATGGATAAATGTAGAATCGTTTGTCCATCTGTTGATTGTTGGATTGGTGATCATTGGCAACATAACTTACTTTATTCATAGGACACGGGAGGAATAGTTCCATGAATTGGAGTTTAATTGGAATTTGGGTTGCAGCGTTTCTGACTCTCTCCATCTACAGCGTTCTTTACCGAGACAATCCGTTCTACCGATTTGCCGAACACCTTTTTGTAGGCGTATCTGTCGGATATGGCATTGTGCTTTCTATCTATCAGGGATTTATACCTTTTGCGTGGAAACCTTTTACAGCTGCAATAACTGGGGAATCGATGATCGGTTTCATTAAATTAATTCCGATCTGTATCGGTCTGCTATTTTTTGCCCGTTTATCGCCCCGGCATACGTGGTTAATCCGCTACCCGATTGCGATTCTTATTGGATTTGGTTCAGGTATTGCAATTCCGAATGTGCTACGTGCAAACATATTTGAACAGACGCGCGGAACGATTGCCCCGTTTGCAGAGATTGCCGCAGGAACGCTCTCTGCCGGTGAAATTTTCGGTGCAATCCTCATGGTTATCGGCGTTATATGTACACTCACTTACTTCTTCTTTTCCTTAGAACATCGGGGAGCCGTCGGCGGTCTATCGAAAGTTGGTATTGCCTTCCTCATGATTGGATTCGGTTCCGCCTTTGGGAACACTGTTATGGGACGTGTTGCCCTGCTTATTCAACGCGCCGATTTTCTATTAGGGGATTGGCTCAGGATAATTTCTTGACGCGTTGTAGGCGCGAGTTGCCGATCGCGATCCATATCTCTGATTAGAATTAATTAGAAACATGCCCGAAATGAAATGGAAGGGTTTGCTTGGGCGTTTCTTTAATCCAGGAGACCATAATTAAAAAATGAAACTCGGATATAGCACATGGGGGATGCCCACAGTACCTATTGATACCGCCATTTCTCATTTAGCGAAACTCGGATATGATGGCGTTGAACTTACCATTATCCCGCGCTTTACAACTGAACTCAGCACGCTCGACGCTGCGGAACGAAAACGGATTGCATTTCTGTTGAAACGGCATAACTTGGCATTACCAGCAATCGCAGCACATTCCAGTCTACTCGAAACAGATCCTGATGCACATGCGAAGAATATGTGGCGACTGAAAGGCGGCGTTGATCTCGCAATGGAACTCGCACAAGGGGACGAACCGCCTGCTGTCAATACGACCCCAGGTGGAAAGCCAGAAGAGTGGGAGATCAAAAAAGATTTCCTTGCAGAACGGGTCGGCGAACTCGTGAATTACGGGGCATCGCGTGGCGTTACCATCGCTATGGAACCACACGTTGGGGCCATTATTGATACGCCGGAGAAGGTGCTGGAACTCCTTGAAATCGTCAATTCGCCATATCTCAAAGTTAACTTTGACATCAGTCACTTTGATATTGTCGGTATGACAACGGAAGAGACGGTGGCGGCGTTAGCACCCGTATCAATACATACACATGTCAAAGACCAGCGCGGCACTGCCCCTGACCACGAATTCCTCATCCCCGGTGAAGGTCCTTTTGATTACGTAGACTATCTCAAGCGGATGCAAGTCCACGGCTATGACGGATTCATCACCGCTGAGGTAAGTTTCATGGTGCAAGCACGGGAAGACTACGATCCTCTCGCCGCAGCGACGCTCTCTTATGAGACACTGGCAAACGCTTTTAAAGAAGCCGGAATTGAACGAGGGTAGAAATGGAGACCACCCCGAATATCCTTTTCCTCATGACAGACCAACAACGTTGGGATGCAATGGGTTGCAGTGGTGATTGGATCCAGACCCCAAATTTGGATCGGATTGCCAGTGAAGGTATCCGATTCACAAACTGCGTCACCACATCGCCGGTCTGTATCCCGACGCGACTCAGTTTGGCGACTGGGTTATATCCCCATAACACCCATGTCTGGAACAACATGAATCACCAGATGCCTGCCGAAACTCCGACATGGATGCAAGCCGTGCGTGATGCGGGATATCGGACAAGCCTTTTCGGGAAAACACACCTCCATCCGCACAGCGGTGATCTGCGCGAACGCGAAGGCTTAATGAACGCCTATGGATTGGATGATGTGAACGAAATCGGTGGACCACGGGCAAGCGCGAAGGTTCTATCCCACATGACTGCTATGTGGGAGGAAAAGGGCTTATGGGATGCCTACCGCGCCGATTATCGCGAGCGGTTCAGCACGAAACCCCATCTCGTCCGTCCATCGACGTTAGGACTCGAAAATTACGCAGATGTCTACGTCGGACAACAAGCGAAGCAATACCTCCAAAACTATGAACGGGATGAACCTTGGTGCTGTTGGGTGAGTTTTGGTGGTCCGCACGAGCCGTGGGATACACCCGAACCTTACTCCAGTATGTACGATCCAAAGAACATGCCGCCAGCAATCCCGCGTCCATTTACAGAAAAACGTCCCCGCGGACATTTAGACAGAGCTATGCAACGGATGAACCCCGCTTTTGAACCTGGTGAAATCGGAAAACTCCGGGCGAATTACGCAGGTAATGTGACACTCATTGATGATCAGATCGGCGAAATTCTCGATACAATTGAGGCGCGCGGCGAACTTGGAAACACTGTCATTGTTCATACCTCCGACCACGGTGAAATGAACGGGGATTATGGACTCATCTATAAGAGTAATTTTTTGAACAGCGCAGTTCGGATTCCGCTACTCGTCCGAACCCCTGACAGCACAAACGCGGGGCGTGTTTGTGAAAGTCCCGTGGAATGGATCGACATCGGTCCGACACTTGTTGAGATAGCGGGTGGTGAGTTAGAGCATCGTCAGTTCGGAAAATCGTTGTGTCCAGTGTTGGCGCAACCTGAAGCGACACACCGGGACTTCGCAATTTCTGAGATAGAAGGCGAGATTATGCTTTTAAATCAGGAGTGGAAGATGGCACTCAATACAAACGGCGAGGTTTATCTTTTATTTCACCTGCAAAACGACCCGAATGAGATACAGAACCTCGCCGGTAGATCTGAAGTTGCGGATATTGAAACGGTGTTGCGCCTGCAAATTTTGGAGTGGCTTATGCAGACGCAACTGAATAAGCCATTTCGTCAATAAAAGCACTTACACACTTCACTTTGCATGTTTCATAGTATTACGCTCTGCCGTAAACGGGAATAGCCGCACCGTTGATGATAGTTGCATCATCGGAGGTCAGGAAGCATATCACTTTCGCGACATCAGCAGGTGCTACCCACCGGTCATGCTCCTCGTCCGGCATAGATTCACGGTTAGCAGGAGTATCCATAATGCTTGGCATAATCGCATTGACATTTACCCCTGAATCCATCACCTCAGCCGCCAACGACTCAGTCAAGGTGCGGACACCCCCTTTAGAGACACAATAAGCACTCAATTCCGCTTCACCTTTTAATCCAGCCCGTGCAGAAACGTTAAGGATCTTACCGTAGCCACGTTCCGTCATCTGTGGAATTACTGTTTTACAACATAGGAAAACCGATTTGAGATTAAGGTTCATCATGAAGTCCCATCTGCTCTCTTCAAGCTCGGCAGTTGGAATCCCTCCGACAAACCCACCAACAATGTTCACCAATACGTCCAGCGAACCGAATTTGGATAAGAATTCCTCGACGGTTTTCTGAACCTCGGTTTCCTCGGTGACATTCGCAAAGAGGAAGGTGACATCCTCAAAGATGCCTGGATTGAACTTTTTGAACCGTTCAACTTCATCATCAAACAGATACGTCACAGCCACGTTATCGCCTTGGGCAAGATAGGCTTTGGTGACGGCACTCCCTAATATACCTGTGCCGCCGGTAATGAGGACATTGCGGCTCTGTTTCGTCATTTTTAAATTTCTCCATTTGGTTTCGTAGTTGTGTGTATAACCCCAATACCAGGGCGATTTGGTAGTATCAATTTACCCTTATCAAGGCTAACACCCGTATATGGATCGTTTGCAATGAGCAGATGCCCATCCAGATCGGCATAATCTACGAGAGGTGTCAGGTGTGCAGCCGCAGTGATGCCGAGCGAACTCTCTATCATACAACCCAGCATAACGCTCAAACCGTGTGCGCGAGCAGTGCTGATCATTCGGTGTGCCTCAAGCAGGCCGCCACACTTGACGAGTTTGATATTGATCCCATCAACGCATTCAGCGAGAACCGGAATATCGCTTGCACGCTTGACACTTTCATCAGCAATAATCGGTAGTTCTGAGTGTTCACGGACAAACTTGAGTCCCGCGAAATCATAGGGTTTTGTGGGTTGCTCCACCAATTCAATACCATACCGAGCGAGTTCATGAATCTTACGAACCGCTTCTTTTGGTGTCCACGCTGTGTTTGCATCGACATAGATCGGTTTATCTGTGACCTCGCGGAGTTTCTGGATTATCTCAATATCCTGCTGTGTGCCGAGCTTGACTTTCAAGATCGGATACGCTTCAGCATGCCGAGTTTTCTCTGCCATCACCTCAGGTTCATCCAATCCAATGGTAAATGATGTACAGGGGGTCTTATGAGGGTTGAGTCCCCAGAGTTGATAGAGTGGAATGCCGAGTTTTTTACCGAGTCGATCGTGTAGTGCCATATCAATGGCAGACTTTACTGCGTAATTGCCACCAAGCGTCGCTTCGACGACCTCCATAACATCATGGATTGAATCAAGATCTCTCCGAAGTGCTGGTGCAATCGTTTCCAATGCTACACGCACCGTCTGGACAGTTTCACCATAAAACCGAGCAGGTGCTGTCTCACCGATGCCACCATCAATCTCTACGGAGATCACTTGTCGGAGCTCATCTGTCGAGCGGCGCGCAATCTTGAAGGGATGCCGAAGTTGTAAATCTATGATTTGAGTTTTCATTAAATCCATCCATCATTACATTACCGACTACAATTACGACTTACACCTACTGCTCTTTTGTCACATCACCTGTGAGGGTGTGCCACGAGAACATCTGTATTTTTCGGGGTATCCCTTTCACAAAGCGTCTTGTGGTCACAGTTGCGTCCATCCTGTCCAATTACGACTGACAACCCTTCTACTGCCTCTCTTTTAAGTACACCATAAATCGCTTCCGTTTTTCTACCGCAATTTCTTCAGCCGCCTTCAGGAATGTCCATGCACCGAAGAAAACAGCAGAAGCCTCCCGCGCAGCAGAAGCGTTCGGGTGATTTAAAGATTGAATTTGAAGTATCATCGCCATCTTGTTCGTCTGTTGGATTTCAGGGGTCGTTCTGTCTTGAACGGTGACAATCGGGGTTTCATAAAGTGTGCTGTTGAACTGTTCAAGTATCCGCTTTAGAAAAGTTTCTGTCCCTTGATTGCCTCGGTAGTGTGTCGAAATCACAGCGGGTTGATCCTTACGCCATTCCGCGTGATTAATTTGCAAATAATACCCGCTGTCCTTGATTGCATTGACCCTCTCTATCCGTTTTTCCACAGACATTTTTATCCCAGAGGTGTAAATATTATAGACCTTTGCTCCAGCGAGTTTTAACATGCCTTCCAATCTTGTGATAAGTTCCTGTGTTTCAGCCGTATCGGTCTGTGAATCGAGAATAAGGACTGTTGATGCAAACGCACCATCGGCAATCGGATGAAGTCCCACCTCAACGACCGTTGCTTGATTCGCTTGAATATGAATCTTACGTTTGTCGGGATAGTAGCCCCTCTTAGAAATGTGCAGCCTCGTTTCGCCGAAATTCTTCGATTCGGAATCGGTTGTGATGAAAAAGTGTCCCTCGGCATCTGTAGATGCAGTCAAGCCCGAATCGGTTTGTAAATGTGCGTCTTGAAGCAATTCCTCGGAGTCTGCATCAGAAATGCGTCCTTGCACAATCGCGTAGTCAATGTTTGAGAAGCGAATCGTCAAGGATTGGCATGTCTGTCCATAAGAGGCTTCCACTGTCGCTGTACCCGGCGCATCAGAGGCGTACAGATAAAACTGGGCAGAACCGTTCTTTGAGAGCCGACTCGTTTCTCCAAGTGTCCCGTGCGATGTGTATGCGTAGATCGGTTCATCATCAGCAATTGGCATTCCCTCAGCATCACGTGCAGTCACAGAGATACCGACGTAACTTTTCCCATCAGCGGGAAGTGTGTCTGTCCATGCGCTGGTATCTAACGCTACTGCAGGGGGTGCCACCTTAAACCACTGCGGTGAAGATAGACTGTGATTACCATAATAGTTCACCAATTCAGTCAGGACGACATGTACACCGTTCGATAAGGGTTTATCAATGGAGACAGTAATCCGATCTGTCCCGCGATCGTAGTGGTAGGGAACATCCACGTTATCGACCTTAACTCGGATGGAGTCGGTAAAAATCTGTTGGCGTTTGAGCATCCACGCCCCTCGCTCATGGAGTCCATCTATCACCTGAATCTGGAGGATCGGCATCTTCGTTTGGATAACAGAGGCGTGTTGAGGCTCTATCAGAACACCTTTCGGAAACCCGCCTTCAACGTAACGAGCAATACCCAGAAAATAACCCAACGCCTCCTTTCTCAGATAGCCGTCCGCCTTCAGTCTTGTCTCTTCCTCTGGATTTGAGAGAAAAGATGCTTCGCACAAGACGGCTGGACATTCGGTCAATCGCAGCACGCCAAAACCGGAAGCCGTTATTAATTTATCTGAATACAGTCCCGATGCCGGAGAGGTGGGCAACTGTAGCGCGTCCGAGACTCCTTGTTGGATATACCGTGCGAGATCCAGACTTTGGCGTGAGTCGTCTGCATCGCCGTGATACCAAGTAGAGGTGTAGTTAACTTTCGGATTATCAATCCCGTTATGGTGCAACGAGATAAAGAAATCAGCACTACTTTCATTGGCAATTTGACTGCGCATCGGCAGGCTCACATAGGAATCATCAACACGGGTCATAACTACGGTAGCCCCGACCTCCTGTAACATCTCGCGTAGGTGAAAAGCTACGCGTAAATTAACTTCAGCCTCCCGAACACCTGTTGGACCCCGTTTGTAATCTGGTACATGACCTTGTCCACCGTGTCCGGGATCCAGACAAATTTTGAAGCCTTTGAGGTGCCGAGTGTAAGGTGGAAACTTAGAGTGGGAGGGGGTTTGCTGCTCTATAAGTTTTTGGCGTTGAGAACAACCTATGAGCAGCAGAAAAATCAGAAGCGGGACAGAAATTTTCTGAAAAAGGCGAGCCATCTTTTTAATTCTTCCTTGCGATTCGATCGGATAGGTCTTGGCATCTGAGGTGCCTCATAGTTTTTACTGACGCGCGGTAGATGACTGCTGCCTTGTTCGGAGTGATTTGGGACGACCAAGGATTTCGGAAAGAATGATGCCTTGGCGAAAAGTTTGCGGCGATAAATTCAGCAGTGATGTTGCTGGGACAGATCGCGTTCTGGTTGGAGAGTCTACAGGCACCGGAGGTGGTTCCGGTCGCGGTGTCTCAACAATCGGATCGGGACTCTCCGCCTCAGGAGGTGTCTGTTCTTCGACAACCGGCACCTCCTCTTTTTCATCCTGTTGCAGGATCATCTGTTCCAGTTGCGTCTCGAACGGAAAATCTTCCAGGAAAGGAGGCGGTGCCTCGTCGCTTTCCGACATCGCACGTTCATCTTCTTTTCTTTCCACATTCCGTTGTTCTGCTTTCCGCCGGCGTGAGTTGCTCAAGATGGAAATCAAAATCACGATGAGCAGCGGTGCCAACATCTGAATGATATTTTCCATTTTTTAATTCTTCCTTACGGATACTAAAATTTGGACGACTTTTTGTAGCATAGGAAACCTTTGGTATCCTGTGCCGAGCACTGAGCACCACCGTTATTTTCTGCGAAGTGCTGTATAGAATGTGATACGAATTGTCCAAACTATTGTACGGATAAGTAACGTATATTAACCTAAGTTACCAATTTTGCAGCATCACCTGTTAGGTTGTGCCTCTTCACACCGAAAATCACACGAAATACACCAAACTTTTCCCAAAAATGAAGGAGTCTTACTGAAAACGGGTGTTCGTGTATCTGAAATCACATAGGTAGCAAGTTGGATTAAATTAAAAATCTATGCAAGTCCGAGCGAGTGTGCAGACCGGGTTGTATCCATTTCCTGTGTACCACCAGGTGAAGCGATAGACTGACGCATTTCTGTATCTGCAAGGATATTACGAAGTTCGTAATAAGTCATCACACTCATCCGCTGGGAATCAAAGGTGTCTGAGATAGCAAGCGGCACCTCCGCTTCTGCCTCAATCAGTTTAACGGTCATTTCTTCCACCAATGCCTTGTTCTCTTCTTCTTCGGCTTCAGCGCGTGCGCGCCGTTCTTCTGCTTTCGCACGTGCTATCTTGAGCTCAGCTTGCGCTTGATCGGTCTGTAATTTTGCACCGACATTTTCACCAACATTTATATCGGCAATGTCAATGGACAAAATTTCAAAGGCAGTTCCGGCAGCCAAACCCTTTGCGAGTACTGTTTCCGAGATCCGAACTGGGTTTTCCAAAACTTGTTTGTGACTCCCTGATGAGCCGATCGTTGTGATAATCCCCTCACCGACTCTTGCACGGATAGTGTCCTCAGTAGCACCACCGACGAGGCGATCTATGTCGGCTCTCACTGTAACACGTGCCTTTACAATCAACTGGATACCATCGCGAGCAACGGCTGTGATACCGCCACTGGGATCGTCTCTGCTGGGGATGTCAATAATCTCAGGCGTAACGCTGACTTGAACGGCTTGTAAGACATCTCGACCTGCGAGGTCTATTGCGGCAGCTTGTGCGAAACCGAGATCAATGTTGGCTTTATCCGCGGCAATCAATGCCGATACGACACTCGAAACACGTCCCCCAGCAAGGAAATGCGCCTCGAGATCGTCAAGGGATAGACTTAATCCTGCTTTCGTCGCATTGATTTGGGGTTCTACAATCGAAGCGGGCGGGACGCGCCGCAACCGCATCGCGACAAGATCAAATATCCCAACCTTCACACCTGCCGCAATAGCGGTAATCCATAGACCGATTGGAACCAGCCAGGTAATAATAATTATGAACAGGATAAGCAGGACAGCAATAATTGCAATCATTGTTGGTGCCATGTCTACTATTCTCCATTTTAATGGTTATCAGTTATCGGTTATCGATAGTCAGTGAAAAGAGATAGGGGATACACTGAAAATCGAAAGCCTGTGCAGCAGGCAAACCGACATCTATTCTATTGTTGCTCTGTATCAGTGTTCAAATTGCCTTCACGGAACGCATTTGCCAAAGAACGCGGGACCTGCGCCTCCGCTTCAACGACTTTCGCACGCATCTCTTGGACGTTTGCAGTCATCTCCTGCTTCTGGGCGACCGCCATAGCACGACGCTCTTCTGCCTTCGCTTGTGCAACGACCAAGTCTGCCTCGGCTTGCTCCGCTTGGAGTTCCGCACCGATATTTTTCCCGACGTTGACATCAGCAATATCAATAGAAAGGATTTCAAAAGCAGTTCCGGCATCAAGTCCGCGGTCAAGCACCGTTTTCGAGATAATGTCCGGATTTTCAAGCACGTCTTCATAGGTTTCAGAGGCACCGATTGCACTGATAATACCTTCACCGACGCGCGCGATGATCGTCTCTTCACCCGCACCGCCGACGAGTCTATTGATATTCGTACGCACCGTAATACGGACGGTAGCTATCAATTCAACGCCATCTAAAGCCAGCGCACTGATTTTCGGTGTTGTAATCACCCGCGGGTTAACGCTAACTTGAACTGCTTCAAAGACATCGCGTCCAGCCAAGTCAATCGCAGCAGAACGTTGAAAATTCAGCTCAATTCTCGCCTTATCTGCGGCGATAAGCGCACTGACGACATTAAGTACATTACCGCCAGCAAGGTAATGCGCCTCTAATTCGGCAGTCACTACCTTCAAACCAGCTTTATGCGCACTGATTAACCCCTTCACGATAACATTTGGGTTCACCCGTCTGAGACGCATCCCGATCAAGTCAAAAATCCGGAGAGGAACTCCCGCTGCTACAGCGGCAATCCAAAGTCCAACGGGAACGAACCAAAAAAACGCAATGATAAATATTAGGACAACAAGGGCTATTCCCCCTGTAAATAGATCCACCATATCTCTCTCCTACGAATAGTTTTTAGTTTTCAGTTATCGGTTTTCAGATATTTGCTGTGGTATTCAGTTTCATTCTCACCACAGGGAACTTTAACACCGCCGACAACGAATAACCCTCCTACTGTAAACTACGGACGACAACACGACTGCCCTCTACAAAAATTACTTCGACCTCGGTATCAGCAGGGACAAATTCACCCTGTGTGACAATATCAACGCGATGTCCACTGATAAGCGCAGCTCCTGCAGGTCGTAGTGGTGTCAGGGCCTTACCTGACTTCCCAACTAAACTCGCCAATTCCGACGGAGGCGCATGGAATCCCTCTGCTTTATCTTGCGTTGTCCTCAGGATAAAGGCTTTACCTGCAGGTGTCGCACGCATGACCGATAGCCCCACAATTGCCAGTGGAATGACTCCTACCAGTGTTGCCCCCGTATAAATCAAAGCCTGCTGGAAGCCAAATTTCCACCAAGCCGTCCCGATACCGGCTAATATAAGGAGGCACCCTGGGACACCTGCTGCTCCAAAGCCCGGAAGGATGAGCAACTCAATAAATACTAACAGAATTCCAATGCCTATCAGGAAGATTAGAAACCACATCATTTTTTCATCTTTCCTTGCGATTAAACGACGTGCGGGCTACCTATCACATGCATTCCTTTACAGGACATATTAACTGAGCAAACAATTAATCATCCTCAACAGTTTCTACGAAAACCTTAGAGCCTTCAACGCTCACAACCTTGATGTTGCTATCTTGCGCGATAAAATCGCCGAGGGTGACGACATCCACCCTGTTATTCGCGATTCGAACTGTTCCAGAGGGGCGCAAAGGCGTTAAGGCTGTCCCAACTTTTCCGAGATACGCCTGAAAATCCTCGGGGCTCGACGAGTGGTATCCGCTCTCAGTATCCATCACTGTTGACAAAGCGAGCCTCCGAAAGAGCTGCGTCTCAGGCAGGTAAAAGGCAGCGAGGATAACCAGTCCGGCACTCATAATCACAGAGATTGAGAGCCACATAACCGCTGTACGGAATTCATAAGCCTTGTCGAAAACGAAGAAAATACTTCCTATCATCAACGTAATACCAAGGATTCCAGCGACACCGAACCCGGGGATCACAAAGACCTCCAATGCGATGAGTCCCAGTCCGATGAGGAAAAGTAGGAATGCCCATTCCGCACCGATTTTCGTCAGCATGTGCCCACCGAAGAAAAGTCCTACACACAGTAAACCGAGGAATCCAGGGATACCGAAACCGGGTGTGCGAATCTCTATAAAGATACCGAGGATCCCTAACGAGAGGAGAAGCGAACTGATGAGGGGGTTTGTGATAAAGAAAACGATCCGATCCGCAAGTGTCGCCTCAACCTCGGTAATACGTGCGTCAGCTAACGTTTTCAGGCGATTGATTTCTGAAACACCAAAATCCTGCTCTCGTAGCGCGATGCCGTCTTCTGTGAGAGGTAGTTTCGTTCCATCAATCTCAACAATCTCGTATTGTGCCAATAGTTCTGTGAGGGTTTCAGCTTGTGCGTCTGCGAACCCGTATTCTAACGCTTGTTGCGTGGATAAGGTGAGCAGTTTTCCTTGGGCACAGAGGATTTCCATCTCTTCGCCTTCTTCTTCACGCTCAACGTACTCTTCAGGTAGAAGTTTAATAATCTGACCATCTGCGAGTTTAACGAGGACAAGTTCTTTGTCTACCATCGCCTCAGCAATATCAGGGTTTCGGTTCTCGCGTTCTGCCGTCGCACGAATAGTTCCCTGAATATAAGAGACTGCCTTTTCCCCGACCTCCTGCCCTTGAATATTAACAGGAGCAGAATCACCGATTGTCCCTCCCGAAGTCATAACGATCTGATTGCAAGCGATAGAAATCATCGCACCCGCAGATATAGCCTGTCGATTGACAAAAGCGATTGTGGGAACTTGTGTCCGCTGAATAGATCGGATGATATTTACGGCAGAATCTACCCTACCCCCTGGTGTATCCACATCAAAGACAATAGCATCGGCACCCGCCTCCTCTGCTGTCTGAATGCCATCGCTGATGTAGGTGCCGAGTCCACTTCCGATCTCGTTCCGAATGTCAATCACGTAAACCAAAGCCGTGTCCTGCGCGGACAGATCGCCATTCATGAAGAGAAACCCAATAAAAAGGAACACATAACCCAGTTTTTTAATTGTCCTTGCCGCTTGGTTAAGTGAGTTGTACATGGGGAGTGCCTTTCCGTATATCTTAGGACTTACGCAGGCTGTGCTTCTGTAGCATAACCTGTTAGGTTGTGTCAGGGAACCGTGTGTTTTTTCTGGGTTCGCCCGTTCAGAGACCGTGTGATTGTCAGAAGTGCGTAAGTCCTATATCTGAGAAAACACCGTAGCAAAACCCTTTCACTTCGGGCTCGGTCTTCGGTGTCAATCAGAAAAGAAAAAATCTTTCTTGTGTAATTGTTTAAACGATTGATAACTGATTCAATTATACCCTAAGACACCCACAAACGTCAAGACCGATTGTAATTCAACTCGACGTGAGCTCTTCTTGGATCCATGCATGGAGGACATGGTTCAGGATAAGATGGACATCCTCAACGGGACCGTAGCGGTCGCTATCCACAACGACGTTCACATCACAAATCGTTGCCAAGGTGCCGCCACCGAAGCCACTCCATCCGATTGTTCGGCATCCAACCTCTTTCGCGTGTTGCATTGCCCGAAGTACATTCTCTGAATTGCCGCTTGCACTGATACCGATAACGACATCGCCCAGGTTCACAAGGTTTTTCAACTGTTCAACGAAAACATCCTCATAAGATACATCGTTTGACCATGCCGTCATTGTCGCGACGTTATCTGTCAAACTAATGACACGAAAACGGGGCTTACCGGGAATGCTCGTCCCTTTTCCTAAGTCACAGGCAATATGTGATGCTGTAGAAGCACTCCCACCGTTCCCAATCACAAAAATTTGCTTTTCGGTGTAATACGCTTCCATGATTACATCTATAGAACGCCGGACATCTGCCAGTGTGAGTCGCTCTAAAGCACCTTGCAAGTGGGAAATATAACTCTGAATTCTCTCCATTTATTTTTTTCCAATCTAATATAAGTGAAGTAGATGATAAGCAATTTTCAGACGACTAATGCAACAGCGGCGAGGTCTCCCAAGGCATCACCTAATTGGGCAGGCGCGATATTAACCGCTTCCGCGGGACGGGTCATAGCAAACTTTGAAACTGTCTCGCGAATTGGGTCAAGCAAGAGATCGCCAGCGGCAACTGCGATGGTTCCAAGTAAAACGATGTCCGGGTTCAAAATGTTGACCAAATTTGCGATACCCCAACCCATGTAATATGCTGTCTCCTGAACAATCTCTAAAGCTAAAGCATCACCCGTGCGTGCTGCGGCGAGTACATGCTCAGACTTAACATCTTCAATACCTCCATCAGCAAGGGTTAACATCGCCGATGATGGCTTTTCTTCCTCAAGTTGCTTTTGTATCGCGGCTTTTGCGCGGCGCGCGATAGCAGGACCGGAGCAAAGTGCCTCAAGACATCCTCGCTTTCCGCAACCACAGTGGGGACCATTCGGCAGAAGTATCTGATGTCCTACCTCACCAGCACTGTCGTTGGCTCCGTGGTAGACCTTGCCGTCGATAACAATACCCCCCCCGATTCCTGTGCTCATCGTCATATAGAGGACAGCATTGTAGCCGCGTCCACCGCCGAATCTGAACTCTGCCAGGGCACTGGCATTCGCATCGTTCTCAATCGTCACCGGCACCTGAAATTCGGATTCCAGCCTTGCCTTAAGCGGTAGCGCGTCCCATCCGGGTAAATTCGGAGGCGAATAGACAATCCCGGTCTTTGTATCCAACGGGCCACCGCAACTCACGCCTATTGCTGAAATAGCTTTCTGTTCCAGATCGGCTTGACGAACAACCTCGCGAACCATATCCAACAACAAGCCAATCGCGTATTCCGGTCCCTTTTCTGATAGTGTCGGTTTACGTACCTTGCCCAGAATATGTCCAGTCTTATCAGCGACAACAGTAGCGAGTTTCGTTCCACCGATGTCAATACCTACAATATATTCCTTCATCGGTCTATCTTTCTGAGCATAGTGCGGTTTCAAACCGCTATTACAATTGATAATTCAGGGCGCGCAGTGCTGGATATATCTGTTCGTACGCTTTCAATTTCTCATCGTAACGCTGCGCGTGTTCGGCACGTGGATAATATACGTTCCGCGGCGTGACCAACTGATCGACCGCCGTTTCGATGGAATCGTATCTACCTATTGCTGTGCCAGAAAGGATGGCAGTGCCGAGACAAACCCCTTCTGAAATATCAAGTGCAATCACCTTTTTCCCAAACATATCCGCTTTGAGTTGCAACCATTTTTCAGATTTTGCACCGCCACCGATAGCGCGTACCTCGTTTATCACAACTCCTGCGTCTTGAAGCATAGCGAGATTCTGTTTAATTTCGTAACTAATACCTTCCAGAATCCCTTTGATGAGTTCGCCTTTCGTCGTCGAAAGCGTCAGCCCGACAATTGCTCCCTTCGATTCCAGATCGAGATAAGGAGTTCCCGAACCTGTGAGATGTGGTAGCACCATAGCTGTCCCTGGAGAATCAGGAAGCTCCTCCATCAGTACATCGTAGACATCGCGTCCTTCTGCGTCTGCTTGTGCGACCTCTGCTTGTGCGAGCGTATCTCTAAACCACCGCAGCACAACGCCGCCACTGGATACAAACCCCAATGTAACATATAAACCATCAACAACATGCGGATAACAGGCGAAATTCCCATCTATCATGTCTTGGTTAATGACGGGTTCTGTGAAAGCAGGTGCGATACATTCAACAGTACCGGTTGCGTCCATTACCTCACCGCTCCGAATAATACCGGCACCTAAGGCACCACACGGTTGATCATGTCCACCTGTAACGCATACCACGTCTTGGGGTAGACCGAGCTCATCTGCGACCTTCCTGCTAACCTCACCTATCGGCGTGCCAGATGGCGCGGTGTCTGGCAAAAGTGCCGCATCTACATCTCCCAAACCCAGCATTTTTTCTGACCAGGCCTTGGTGATGATATCAAACGCCATCGTGCGTGCAGCGAGAGAGTAGTCCACTACGGGCGGGACACCGAGTTTGAAATAGACGAAATCCTCAAAGCCGAGAAATTTCCATACCTGTCCATACAGGTCAGATTGATTCTGCTGCATCCAGATGAGCTTCGCCAGGGTATGAATGTCGCTCATCGGCATCCCGGTGATTTGCATCACCTCTAAAGGCGTTATCTGTTGCTTCAACACATCACAGATGCCGGTTGTTCGAGCATCGAAAGTGGTAATCGCGTTTGCTAAAACCTGCCCATCTACGGACACTGGGGTTACCGCTTCACCTTGTGAAGCGACACTGATGGCTTCAATCGGATCGGATTTCGTTTGTGATGCAACCTGCTGAATACCGGCCGCTATGTTTTCCCAGACGACATTCGCGTCCAGTTCCGACCAGCCGGGTTGCGGGTGGATCAACGGATACTCGCCGTATGCCTCTGCGAGAGTTGCTCCGTCTTCACGAAAGGCGATAACCTTACAGCCCGTTGTTCCAACATCTATACCCAAAAGACTCATTGCTTCCTTTTCTCCTTGATACGGGATGCAACTATCATATAATTGATTGCACATTAAATCAAGAATTTGTTTTTCCGAATTGCGGATTTTTCGGTTTCTGTGTATCCAGGGGTCATTTTTTGAGCATTGAGTCTCCTTGCTTATCGTCTGAATCAGGATTTACAGGATTATGAAGCCTTCTTGATTAAAAACTATCCTTTATAGGATTGCCCAAATATTTTATTAAACTTCATTTTACAGAAAACTGAGAGATTCCGAATTCTCGTTAAAGAAAAACTTGGCTTTTCCCAACTATCAGGTCCCATAGTACAGCAAGTAGTTGACAACCTACCTTCTAAGCGTGTACAATTCAACGTATAGGTAAGTCTTTGCTTCGCTGAAGTTCATGAAAGTTCAATGAGGGTTGATCTCCGAGAGTTTCAGCAAGTCAGCGATTTACCCTTGCTTTTCTAAAAACTAAACTTTTTCAAACTCACGTTATAATACTTCATTTTCTCTTCTGCAGATTTTTTGTGAAAGGCAACTTTTTTGATATGTAGAAAGGTTAGTTTCAGAGTATCAACTGTCTTTTTTCGGTTTTTCCGGTTTTATCCTACAATTTTGGGGACGCGCCTCCTAGGCGGACATACGCAAACGGTTATAGCAAGGGTTTTTATATGAGAAAAATACTATCGACGGGCTCATTTCTGGTATTTGGTTTATTCGGGCTGTATTACATATTTGCATTTTTCGGTGTCCCGCCCGATGCCCCGACTTCTGAGACACATCTTGATAAAGCACCTTCTGAGGTAGGTATTGTTATAGCTCAAACAGTCTCGACACCGCCGGGGTCCTACCCTGTTGAAGATTTCTCTGGGGACATCGCCTATAAAGTCATCCGTGTTATTGATGGCGACACCGTCAATATCGACTACAACGGTAATGCCACGAACGTTCGACTGATTGGCGTTAATACACCGGAAACGGTGCATCCGAGCAAATCTGTCGAGGCGTATGGCAAAGAGGCATCCAATTTTATCAAGAATCTGCTACAGGGTGAATCTGTCTATCTGCGGTTTGATACGGATCGGAGGGATAACTTCGACAGACTGATGGCGTATCTGTACCGGGCTCCGGACGGACTTTTTGTGAATTTAGAGATTGTGCGTCAGGGATATGGGCACGTCTATACGGAAGCCCCTTTTAAGCATCTGGAGTTGTTCCGATATTATGAAAATCGGGCGCGGACTGCTGGAAAAGGTGTCTATGGATCGTCTCAGCCGAATGGAGAGGCAGGAGAAATATCGCCTGCGACGGAATCAGATGGGACAGATAAAATTTTTGTTACACGCACTGGGAAAAAGTATCATCGCGAAGGATGCAGCTCGTTGAGTAGGAGCAAGCTCCCAATTTCATTGGAAGAAGCGAAGAAACGGAATTTTGTACCCTGTGGTCGATGTAATCCGCCGCGGTAGTAAGGTTTAGGTGTCCGATCAGAGGTTTGCGGTGTCGGAAACTATGTAGGACTATGAGGACGAGTTAACATCGTCAGATGAAATACCTGTCTCAACCTTTTGTGAGCGACTTCGGGTAGCCACTCCGTTTTAGCGGAATGTGGACAGGTCATGAGGGCCCCCTCGCTTTCAGCTGTTTTTTCTCCTATGCTTATTGGCACTGGCACGCATTTTCCTGAGTTTCTACTATTGGATTTCGTGTTGACCGTAACTTAGATAAAAAAAGTAAAGGCCGACCCTAAACCGTCCCTTACTTATGCTAAGTGATGTTGGTTACTTAGATAATGTTGATTATAGTAAAATCCGGAAATGAGTTCACACTTGTAGCAGAGCCTGTTAGGCGGTGCCAGTCATAACAGATAACTCCATAGTTCGCACTACGATATGAGTGTCCAAGTAATTACGGAATCTACTATAATTAATTCGTCAACTCGAAAATAATCGGGAGTTCAAGCCGCAGACTGTTCCCCTCTTGTCCCTCAGGGAAAGGGGGATAAGGTACAGCGTTTTGGACGGCAGCGATCGCCGCATTGTCCAATGCCTTTGAGCCAGAAGAATCTGTGACCCTTGGGTTCCGAATCGTGCCATCTTTGAAAAGCGTAAATCGGACGGTTGTGCTGGAATCGTCTTCTAAATTCCGAACACGGGGCGGAAACCGTTGAACCTGTTTGATTCGGTCCCGAACCGCTTTTAAGAATTCGTTAAACGACTGCTTCGCATCGCCTAAGTTGACAGAGGCGAGTTCAAGATTGCCCGCATCATTGAATTCCGTTTGTGCAAGGCTTGTTCCCATATCCATTCTTGCGACTAAGCTTGTGCTCTCAAACTTTGGCACTTCAAACTTCGGCATCATTGTAACAATATTTGCCTGTTGTCGAGTTGCTCTGAACAGATTTTTGCCGATCCCTATTGTGCTCGGTGCCATGATGGGGCGTGTCGAAACGTCGCTCGCCGGTAACGTGAATCGTGCGTTGCCCACCGGAATTTTAGCACTCGTCGTAACAGCCTGTCCCTTGGGGGATCGGATCTTAGAGAACTTCGGTTTTTTGGGTTGTCGCTTTGTACGAGGCGGTGTACGGCGTTTCGCTTGTGGTTTCTCGGCTTCCAGAACGACACTCTCTACTTTATCAGCGTTCATCTCCAACACGGTTTTCCGAACAAAGTAGATAGCCCCAACAATAATCCCGACTACATGCAGTCCGATTGCGAAACTACTTGCGATTCGAATTGCTTTCTTTTTTCGTTGTTGGGCGGCTTCTCGGTGCTGCCGTTGAACATCGGTAATCGTCCTCATATTTTCTTCTCCCATTTCCTTCTAGCACTTTGTGAATGTGCCATATCAATCATTAGTCTTCATAACTCAGTAACTTATATCTATCGTTTTTAACAACTACCGAGCCGAGAATCTTCAATTCCCGTTTTTCTCCAGCGACCTTCTGTAACGTCAAAACGGTTCCACGCAAAAGTTCGAACCCTTCATAAGTCTCCGAGGGGCGATCGAAGCGGATATCAATAAACTTCAGATTGTGCCCTCCGAAGTGAACGATCCACTTTTTCATGCCTCTATTACACTTTTTATTTAGATTTGACCAGGCAAAATCGCCCGGAAAATTGTTCGGCGGACGACTTGCAGGGAACGCGGGCCAAACCCAATCGAGATACTCCTCGCGTTGCACACGCAGGTGGTCTAACTGCTCAATATCTTTCCGGTTGAGTGCGTCAACGACTGACAGACCGAGTTGGTCTGGCGAGTCGAGACTATTTTTCCAAGCAGATTTTTCACACCCTACGAAACCACTGTAGGCAAACAAAACGATGAGAAGGATATAAGATGTGTGAACAGTGCGTTCACTACTTCTGTTCACTCGTGGTCCATCCTGTGGTCCAATTGTTGGTTGGGCTCACACCACCGATGAAGTTCACCTGTTCAAAGAAACCATCATTCGGAGGATTCGCAGGCGTTACTGCATTTGCACCCGTACCAGGTGTAAAGTTCGGTGCGGACTTATTGAAGGGTGCTGCCAAACCTGGGTCAACCTCTTTATTCCCGTTGGAAGCGGCAAAACCGGCTTCATCGAATCCGTCGTCGTCTTTCTCATCGCCGAAATTGCCTTTTCTATTTTCAAAGAAGATGCTGTTCTTTACGACCAGTTTCCCGCTACCCGCTTGCGCGTGGGTTGCCTCGTTATTGATATCGAGTCCAACTTTATTGAATCCCGTAACAATGAAGTTAGCGAACATACCAGCGGCACCTTCACGAATCAGCATACCGTTATCGCTTTCCGGACCGGCAGGATCACCGACGAGCGTCGCGTTGTAGATCGTCGCGGCAGAACGGGGTTGTGCTTCGTTGTCTTTACTGCTATTGTCAACTTCAAAACCGTTATCAGCGTCGTCGCCATACTGCTGTACGACAAGGAACTGTGCTTTACCTGTCCATCCATCTGTCCAGTCGAAGGAATCGTCGCGGGCACCCGTAACCATGACATATTTGAGGTTGACGGTGCCACCGAACATCTCAACGCCATCGTCCTGGTTCATGTGTACTTGGACATGACTCACGACAGTGCCTGATCCAACCCCTTGGAACGCAATACCGTTCAACTCGTTGTCGGGGCTGAATTCGATACCTGCGTACTCGACACGGACATAGCGGAGTACGCCGCTGCTGTCAGTCGGATTGTTTCCACCGAAGGCCCCTGTGTCACCTTCACCGAAAGTTACGCCTTGGTTTGTGGGCGCGCTACCGTTAATAATCAAACCACCCCATTGTCCACGTGCCCGGGAACCTTCAAAGGCATCACTCGACATAACGATAGGGGCAGATTCTGTTCCTTCTGCCATAATCTTAGAGCCTTGGGTAATGATAAGCGTGCCATTGGTTGCCTGCTCGCCGTAAATTTTGACACCCGGCTCAATGGTTAGTGTTGCGCCCCCTTCAACAAATACTGCACCTCGGAGGAGGTAATCGTAAGCCGCAGTGAGCGTTTTATCGGCGTTCAATCTGCCTTCAAGGACAACTATTTGCTGTCCATCAATATCGATAACAGTTTCTTCTGCTAACGCTTCTTCAGTTTCTTCAGTCTCTTCCGCATCGTCGGTATCACAACCGACAAAAGCCACCGTTAAGCCGACCGCGAAAACGGCTATCAGTTGGAACAGCCACTTCTGGTATAGAATTTTCGTCTTTGTGGATGCAGAGGCGGACCCAATATTCAACATGAGTTAACTAAACTCCTTTTTATTTTATTTGTACCTGACCAATCCTACGGAGAGACACCGATGGTTGCGACCCGACGGTACACATCGTCGTCAACGATAAGTCGCTATTGTAAATTTCCTTTTTTTTAGGACTCACGCATGTTGTTCTTTTGTAGCATAACCTGTTCGGGTGTGCCATGAGGACACCTGTGTTTTTTTACGGGTTCTCGCTCTCATCAAACGTCCTATGGTCAAAATTGCGTAAGTCCTGTTTTTTAAGGATACCAATCAATTGTTACAAAAAGATTACAGTGATATGATTTTTTTACTTTGGAAATGACTACTGGAAACCATCGACTTTCAATTGTCAGCGAAAGTGTCAGGAATCGGAGTTCTCTCCTACCGGGGAACCGATGTCCCGTCCGTTACAAATTGTAACTTACTCCGAACGAAAACGCTCTGCCGAGTTTATACTGGACGTAGACTTGTTCGCCCTGTTTGAAGTGAACATAAGGGTCTAGCAAGTTTTTCGCCGAAACACTAAATTTGAAATAATTCGCGACCGTCCGACTGAAACTCACATCCAGCTGTCCACGCGGTTGCTCATACACATCTGGTACTCCGTGGTTTCCCACTTCAGAGAGTCTACGTCCGAAAATGTTATAAGCAATCGCGCTGGAGATACCCCAGTTGGGATCTTCAAAACCGATGGAGATATTGACGATGTAAGGACACTGTCCCTGTAGTGGACGTTCGGAGGAGGTCTGAATACCGATGTCCTCTGGTAACACCACTTGTGAAGAAATCAGTGCCGCGTTTGTGTTGATAGAGAATTTACTCAGTGCCTCTGCGAGAACGCCTAAATTCTGACGGGCTTCTAACTCCAAGCCGTAGTTGTTAGCACCTTCGGCGTTTTCATAGGTGATCCGGACTTCCGCCTGCGGTTGAACGATCTGTTCAATCGGTTTCTGGAACCGTTTATAGAACGCACTTACCGCCACAACGCCACCAATCTGTGGAAAGGTTTCCCAACGGAAATCGAAATTGTTTATCTGGGTCCGCTCCAACTCTGGATTACCGAGAATCGTTCTACCACCGACGAAGTCTGTGAACTCAAAGGGGGCAAGTTCCCGGAAATCCGGACGCGTAATTGTTCGAGATGCAGCGAGACGCAGATTCATCCGTTCCGTGAGACGATACGCTATATTCAGACCCGGCAACCAGTCAAGTGTTGTTAGATTCGCTTCAATCGCTTTTTGGGAGGCAGAGAACGGATCGTAGGTGGTAACCGTTTGGTCCGAGGACTCCAATCGTACCCCGGTCATGACCTGCCATTTTGCGGTAATCGGTAAATCAAGCATCAGGTAACTGGAGTAGATATTGTGGTTTGCCAAGTAATTATCCGTAGAACGTGTGGATTCTCGCAACTCAAAAACACGAGGAGCGATGTTCTGAGTCCGAAAGAGTATTTCGGGAGGATCGGATAGATTGACGGTAGTGTCAACTTGATCAGAAGGCAAGAACCTAAATCTGCGTACATCAAATGTCCGTGCCCTGTCTCGTAGGAGTCCTCCGAATTTGAAGAGACCTTTGGCACCAAGCGGTATTTTCCAATCAAGACGTGCGTTATATTCATCGTCCTCAAGATTAAAGAAAAACCTGCTACCGCTATGTGTGACATCGCGGAATGTGAACGTTCCATCGCCTCGGTCTTCGTAAATGTTCTCACGGGTATCGGGTTCAGCGCGCGAGGCACGCGAATAGGTGAGCCGCCATTCCATAGAAACATCGGGTGGTTCTGGACCTCCTTCTGGAACTTCTAATGCGGGTTCTCCGAAATTGAAGTCATGCAGCCCCGCCACCTGCCCAGAGAAGAGTTGGCGTTCGACGTAACGAAGCCGTGTGCTTCGCATATCGGTATTTCTATCGGAGTTGAATCCTTCCCATGTGCGGGTCTCATCTTCAGCGGTATGTGTAAAAAGTGTTTTCACACTGATCAGGTGTTGTGGTGAGAAACGGAGGCTGGTATTCAGCACGCTACCCCAATCCACCTCGTTCCCACTTCGTTCAACGTTATACGAGGTTACCGGAGAAAGCGTCTCGTTTAAACCGAGTCGGAAAGCATTGCGAACTTGCATGCCGTAATTATGGCTGTTGCCGTAGGAGATGACACCTAAGTAGCCGAACTCTTTGCCGAAAATTTCGTTGCTATTACCGAGACTGAATTTATAGCCTTGATTGATTGGGACCTGTCGTCGTTCTGGGGACCAGACGTTGGAAAACGATTGTCCAAACTCCTGAATTTCTGCGGGAGTGAATCCTAAGGATGTAAAGCGTCCGCGCTCTCGAATCGGTAAATCGGCAGCCTGACTTTGGACAATGCTCGGCAACTCACGCGAACCGTCATCGAAACCTAAAAAATCCAGACCACCGCCCGGATACGTCAAGCCATCTTCTCCTGTCGCCTGTGTGTTAAAACCACTTGACATTGAGAGGGACATCGTCAATTCTTCTGGGAAGTCTTTGGTGAACACTTGGACAGAGCCGCCAGCAAAACCCCCGGGTTGGTCGGGGGAAAACGTTTTGACTGTCTGGAGGCTTGCGAGAAGACTTGCCGGGAAGATGTCCATCGGCACGACTCGACGATTTGGTTCAGGACTCGGAATCTCAACGTTATTAAGGAGTGTGTTACTGTAGCGTTCTCCCAGCCCGCGGACAAATACGTAACGTCCGCCTACAATGCTGACACCTGTCACCCGTTTAATAGCGTCGCCGGCAGATGAGGCGGGGAGTCGGCTAATCTCTTCTGTGCTAATACTATCTTCAATCCGTGAACTACGCATCCGTTTTTCGAGGAGACCCCTCTCACTGGATTGGCTCAACCGGACGGGTAACTTGATCGCATCGAGTTTTACGACTTGCGGTGTCAGTTTGATTTGAAGCGGGATCGGTGCCTCGTCCGTGCTCACTTGGAGGTCGGTAATGACAAAAGTGTTATAAAACGGTGTATTGACATGAATTTTATAAGTACCGCTCGGCAATTCCAGGGAAAATGCACCTATTTCATCCGTTTTTACCCGAACTTGGGTGTCAACGACCCGAATAGATACCTCTTCTATCGGCATTTCAGTGTCGTTATCTACAACAGTCCCTGTTATCTTGATGACCTGTTGCGTTTCGTGGTTATCAGCACCTACCTCCCCGAGGCCGAGTCCTATGCCGAGCACCAGAAGCAACAGGTTTCCGATGCAAGACCAGTTCATGAGGGGTGGAACTCGCAAGAGCATATTAAGAAATCTTCTCATTTTGTGCTACTATTCCTTTAGGCAAACTTAAAATCCTTTCGTGGTTGTATAGATAGAGCGGTTTCCCATGCGCGCACGGACAGATTGATAATCCATCCTGACTATAAAAAATCATTTAAGGGTGCGCGAAGGAGCCTCTGTCAACATCTCTGTTCTCAACACTATCCCAATGAAAAAGAAATTATAATCTCCAAATGCAACAAAAATGTGTAATTTTTTTGTTAAAAAACAGAAAATTCTCACAAATATCATTCCCGCTGGGTTGGGATAGAAAAATCGTCGCACCTTTTACACAAATTACTTTGCAGTGAGAACTCTATAGGGTTGAAAATGATGCTGACACCGGTATCGCGAGTATGGAGAAATCCGAAGAAACATTCGCTTCTACACAAACATACCCACTGCCCGCTGATTACTGACGGCTATTTGGCTTTTCACTTGATATTTTCTCATGTAAATCCTATAATAATTAAAATAGGCTGTTATCGTTGGATGAAAGGTGAACTTAATGTTAGGCGAGTTGCTTCGGAAAAGCATTCATCTGTCAGGATTTGTCCTGCCGGTTATCTATCTCTTCTTGGATAAACCGACGATGTTAATCCTCATCGGAGTGCTGACCGGATTTGCACTTACCGCGGAATTGATGAAGTGGCTCTCCCCGCGTTTCGGCGAGTTTTTTTTCAAAATTTTCGCTTCCCTCCTCCGCACACACGAGCGTAAAGGCGCAATGACAGGTGCGACCTACTATCTCATCAGTGCTTTCTTGTGTATTTTCTTTTTCGCTAAGACGCTCGCGATTGTGTGCATTTTTTTTATGATATTGGGAGATCTGGCAGCGGCGTTGGTGGGTAAAAAGTGGGGTAGAACGAAACTCCTGGGGAAAAAGAGTTTGGAAGGGAGTGCCGCCTGTTTCGTTGTTTGTACTTTAATTGCTTTGGTCGAATTAAATCCTGTTACAGCGGTCATTGGTGCTTTCGTCGCTACAATCGTAGAACTCATTCCATTCCCGATTGACGATAACCTCACGGTGCCGCTCGTTTCAGGCGCAGTCATGCACTTTCTAATGTAAGATGGCAGTCAGTTATCAGTTCGGTTTTTCTGCGAAAAACCTTTCAGTCTTCAGTTAAGGGGTTTTCGTTTCGCAAAGTCCTCTTGTAACCGATAACTAATATTATGGCACATATCAAACTTGAGAATATTGTCAAACGCTTCGGTGATGTTGTCGCAGTTAAGGATTTCAATCTGGAGGTTAAGGATAAGGAATTCGTCGTTTTTCTGGGGCCTTCCGGGTGCGGCAAAACCACAACGCTTCGCCTCATCGCAGGTTTAGAAAATCCTGAAGAGGGCGATATCTTCATTGATGGACAACGTGTCAACGATCTCTCCCCCGCCGACCGCGATATCGCCTTTGTCTTTCAATTCTATGCTCTCTACCCACATCTGAGTGTCTACGATAACATCGCGTTTCCGCTCAAGGCGGTGAAAGTTTCGAAATCGGAGATTGATGCCCAAGTGAAACGGGTTGCGGAAATCTTGCAAATATCTGGTATGCTCAATCGGAAACCGAGCGTTCTGAGTGGTGGCGAGATGCAACGCGTTGCGCTCGGACGCGCGATGGTGCGTCAGCCGAAGGTGTATCTCCTTGATGAGCCTATGGCGAATTTAGATGCGAAGATTCGTGTGGACACCCGCGCAGAGATTAAGCGACTTCAACACGAAATCGGCGCGACGACCATCTTTGTGACGCATGATCAGGTTGAAGCCATGTCCCTCGCCGATAGGATCGCCGTTATCCATGAAGGGGTACTGCAGCAAATTGGGACACCGTATGAAATCTATAACAAACCGGAAAGCTTCTTTGTGGCGGGATTTATGGGAATGCCCACGATGAACCTCCTTGATGCGGAAGTAACCGTGCAGGGAGGGGAGTCCGTTCTACATTTGAGTCACACCGATGTCTGTTTTCGTCTCTCTCCAGAGCGACAAGCAAATATCACTCCAGATGCCCTGGAACATGGTTTGGTGTTCGGCATTCGTCCTGAACATATCATTGCAGCAAGTCAGTCGGGGGGAGACCAAATTTCCGCGGATGTGCATCTTGTTGAACCGCTCGGGCCCGTAAATATTCTTGACATCCGTCTCGGTACGCATTCAGAGACCCAAGATCCTATTCTGCTTCGGGTTAGGACCCATCCAACGTTTCGGGTTACAGTTGGGGATACTGTCTGGTTAAATTTTGACGAAGCGGAGATGCATCTCTTTGACCGAGAAACAGAACGAGCCGTCTGGCGGGAATAGTTATCAATAGAACCTCCTCAATTTCAAGAACCGCACCCATAGAGGCACCATGTCTATAGAAGTGCGTTAAAAATAAAGAAAATGGAGGAAAAGATACGTGGAAGGAGAAGATTTAATGAGGATACCCTGTCGTTTGGCGGCTTTCGATTTGGATGGAACACTTCTCAATAGTGAACACGCATTGTCAGAAAAAAACCGCGATGCGCTTCGGGCACTCGCGGTAGAAGATATTCTTGTGGTATTAGTATCAGGGAGGATGCACCGCTCTATCAAACCTGTCAGTGATGAGATCGGACTCGAAAACCCGATTATCTCTTACAATGGTGGGATGGTACAACATGCTACGACGGGTGAGGTGTATCATCATACGCCACTTCCAGCGGATTATGCAATGGAGGTCGTCGGGGACTGCGTTGAGCAGAATCTACATCTCAATTTCTGTTTGAATGACGAACTGTATGTCGCTGAACGGAACGCATGGAGCGATCTCTACGAGGAACGAACAGGTGTTCCCGCGACACCTGTAGGTGACTTACGCGAGTTAACCGGAGAAACCCCCACAAAATTACTCATCATCCACAGACCCGAAGAATTAAAACCGCTCTTAGACAATTTTCAAACCAATTATGCAGAGAAACTTTACGTCACGCAGACCCAGGCAGAATATATTGAATTTATGAATCCGGCAGTCGCTAAGGGACACGCGCTGACAGCCCTCGCCAATCGATGTGACATTTCGATGGAGACAGTTGTTGCTTTTGGTGATAGTTACAACGATGAGAGTCTACTCAAGACAGCGGGTTTCGGCATAGCAATGGCAAACGCAGTACCACCGATCCGTGCTTGTGCCGATCATATTACGACAACAAACGACAATGACGGTGTTGCAAAAGCCATTTGGGAATTAATTCTCTGAAGCATTGGATGGTGTTTCCTCCTGTTGGGTGACCACTTTACGGACAATTAGCAATTATCTTCTGGGGTTGGTATCGTGAAACTTTTTGTAAGGAATATCCGCTACGAGTACGTAAGAGTTCCCTTCCTGTTTCAATGACATCTGAACGGAGTTAACGGAAAATTCGAAATACTTTGCCAGAACTTCTGCTAACTCGTGATGCAACCTTGTCATAAAGCGGTCGTCTACATCCAATCTATCTTGTGTGATGACAAGTTTCAGGCGCTGCTTGGCGATGTTACTCGACTTCGGCTTGCGCCCGAATAATCGTTTTATGCTAATGTTCATAGGAAGCCTCCTTATCTATTTCTGGTGAACCAATTGACAATATTTGAAAGAAAGCCTCTCTGCTCTAACTCAGGTATCGGGATCCGCTGCCCGGTAACTCGGCGTGCAATGCGCATATAAGCCTGGGAGCCGGGGGAAGCGTCTTCGTACACTAAAGGAATCCCGCGATTCGTAGAAGTAATCACACCGGGGTCTTCAGGAACAATACCCAATAGGTCGATATTGAGGATGTCTAATACATCGTCTTGGTCCATCATGCTACCACTTCCTACGAGTTGCGGCGAGAAACGATTTAGGATGAGATTGATCGGTTCGATACCAGCGTGTTGCAACAACCCTATAATCCGGTCGGCATCCCGAATTGCGGAAACGTCCGGTGTCGTGACAACGATGGCTTCGTCAGCCCCTGCGGAAGCGTTGCTGAAACCACGTTCAATCCCTGCTGGCGAATCTACCAACACGTAATCGTGGGTCTCCCCTAGCTTTTCACAAATTGCTTTCATTTCTTCTGGTTGCATGTCGTCCTTGTTATTTTTTTGGGATGCTGCTAACAGCGTTAGCCCATCAACGCGTCGATCTTTCACGAGAGCTTTGCTGAGTTCGCATTGCTTTTCGATGACATCCATTGAGGTGTAGACGATCCGGCTCTCAAGTCCCATCACGATATCGAGATTCCGAAGCCCGACATCTGCATCAACAACTACGACTGTTTTACCGAGAAGTGCGAGTGCTGTTCCTAAATTGGCAGTAGAGGTCGTTTTTCCAACGCCTCCCTTTCCTGACGTTACGACGATTATTTTTCCCATAACTCGAACCTCCTCTGTTAAAACTTAACAAATTTTTCAACGATAATTACATCTTCTACCCCAAGGCGCGCGATTTCTGGATAACCTCGGGGTTTTTGGTTAATGGCTCGTCGATTTATGAAGTTACCGATTTGGAGTTGTACAGGCACTAAATCCATAGCGATGATCACAGCGGAAAGCCTACCATTGAGGCCGGCGTGTGCGTTCCCGCGTAATGCACCAAGGACAACAATATCTCCACCGGCTCGGACTTCCGCACCCGAATTGACATCGCCATAGATAATGAGACTTCCTTGGGGGAACCCTTCTGCCTGTCCCGAGCGGATTGTATAGGGTATAATTCTTGAAGGTTCACTATCACGACCGTTCTGCGTGTTTGCTGTTTGCGCAATCTCGTGCGTCGTTGGTGCGGCAGCAATAGGTGAAGGTGCCTGTTCATCAAAGGTTTCAATACTACGAACTGTCAGATTGTAAGTCTCCTGAAGTTTGGACTTTAAATACGTCATTTCCTCCTCCTCCAAGAGTGGACACTTCAGATCAATCTGCACAGATGCCCCAACTAAGGTTTGATTCATCCTGGACATTTCCTGTTGAATCGCTTCTTCAACTTCCGCTATGGAAAGATGGGGCCTGATAATCAGGTGCAAACCATCTCTATATGCTCTGAGAGCCACAATAGAATTCGCCATTTTTCTACTTTCGTCCCAGTTTGACCTTATTGAGGGTGTTATCGGTAGGCTAAATCTCTTCCAACTGCGCTAAAACATAAGGTCCCTCGGGAATCACTGCAATTTGAGCATCTGTCCCGTATCGGGTTAAAATTTCTTCAATACCTTCCTGTGCCTTTTTCAAAGGATGCACGAACAACTTTACACGTTGATGATAGGGGATTCCGTCGGTGTAGAAATAGATATCTGCCTTTCTCGCAACCTTTGCTAACTCTTCTAATTGCCACTGATCGATGACAAAATTTGCTGGGTTGTAAAGCCCTTGCACAAAGGCGGTTAAATCATCGGTTTTGAAAATCAGGTCTGTAAATGGCTTGCTCCCAATACCTTCGCTGCATGCGGCAACGAGCAAGATGCTGCCCCCCTGCTTCACAACTTCAACGGCGGTCAACAAGCCTTTGATTGCTTGGTAGAACGTTGCGTCTAAAGGGTAACCCGCACTGGAAACAATGACAGCATCTGCCGCAGCAGGTAATGTAACCTTGGCGTGTTTTTCGACAAATGCTGCTCCGAGACGGTGCGATTCAACCATGTCGCCTGCGAAGACACCTGTGATTTGGCGGTGTTTGTCGATAGCAACGTTCAGATTAAAGTCAACACCAGCCGTCAGTGCAATTTCTGTGGCTTCTAAGTGAAATGGGTTTCCTTCCAAGATACCCACGGCAGATTTTGGGTGTTCCATCAGTTCGGGACCGTGCATTACCTTCATTGTCTCAATTGAGGCGATTCCTGGGCAGATAGCCTTCCTACCGCCAGAGTAACCCGCCATCAGGTGTGGTTCAATCAGTCCTGTGGTAATTTTCAAATCCGCTTCAAGATAGGTTTTATCGATGTAAATAGGGGTACCGTTCTGTGTTGTGCCTAAATATGTGTGGGTCTCTGGTTGCTGCGAAAAATGGCTGACAATTCGATACTTCTCCATCAGATCGCGTCCAACCATTATTTCGAGTTCTTCCGCGTTATTTGGGCGGTGGATACCAGTCGCAATGAGGATCGTAATTTTCTCGCGTGGGATGCCTGCTTGTTCGAGTGTTTCCAGTATTGGAGGGAGAATCACTTTATTAGGCACCGGGCGAGTTATGTCAGAGATGACAATACATGCCGACTCACGTCCTTCTACCAACTCATCCAAGGGCGGCGAGGCGATAGGCTGAGCGAGTGCCTCTTGTACGGCTTTATCTCCATCTGACAGCGGAACGCTTTCCGCGATTTCAAGAACCCCGGCTACATTTTTGTCGGGAATCTCAATCGGTAGTGTCCCGGTCCCATATCTCATTTCGACTTGCATCTTGAAGTTTCCCTTCAGGTCGGCACATCATTATGGTGAAAAAACTAACCCATGTATGTATCATAACCTTTTTTCGTAAAAAATGCAATTTTTTTCTGGTTGTTATAATTTGCCTATGATTGCTATAAGGCATTTGACTTTTTTCAAGCGATATGTTAAAATCTATAGATAAGCCTTGTAGTTAACCGGTGGAGTACTCCAATCGGATTGCGGGCAAAATCTACAAATAGAACGGAGTGAGACTGACATGCATCGCATCGAAGTTACCACCAAACCCAACGGCGCAGGACGTAATTGGCTGGAAGTTGGACATTTTGAAACAGATGCGCTGGGTCGCAAACAGTGGATGAAAAAGAACGTGCCGCATCAGGAATCAAAGTTGACCGTTGATAGGCAATACTCCGCCCGCGGTGAAACGATTGATTGGATAGTCATTATTCCTGATAACTATCCGTTCGCGCTTGTCAAAGTCAATTATGATCGGCTCAACCCCAAGGAGTTTGAAGTGCTCTGGGATCCGGATGGAATACCACAATCCGATACTGCCCGTGAAGAGAAAATTAAGCGCATCTACGAACTCGCTGCTGGCAATGATGAACTCACCGAGTTGCTACGAGAAATTCTCTAATCCTCTCTCCTTCCTAAGTTTAGCGAGCAGCGAAAAAAAATGGTTTCTGGCAGTTACCATCCATATCGCTCCGGTCCCCAAGGTTTCGATACTAATTCCTGTTTTGCCATTAGCATCGTTTTGCTCGGTACATCGTCGTAGAGGATAACGCCCGGGCCTACCACACTGTAAGATCCGATGCGTCTCCCTGGCATGATAATCGCATTGACACCGGTACGACAGTAGTCGCCCATATATGTTGCGTTTGCTCCGTAAGGCGGTACTTCGTAACGTCCTTCCACCCGTATCGGCGTATCACCGTCGTCAAAACGGAGGGTTCCGCACACCGTCGCGGCCCCTATATCAGTGGCACATCCAAAAACACCAGACATCTCGCAATAGTGATAGAGATAAACTTTATCGAACAGGACCCCCGCCATCTCAGCACCATGCCCGATGATACACCGATTCCCGATGGTAGTGCTACCAACATCGCAGTAATCGCTAATCCTACACTGATCTCCGACAAAGATATTCCCGTGTAGAATCGCACCGTTCGTGATGTTGTTGTTTGCTCCTGCGATGAGGGTTCCGTTGATAACGACGCGCGGTCCGATAACTGAGTTTTTCCCGAGAACGACGTGTCCGTTGATTTCAGCGGCATCTGAGATTTTGGCACCCGTCGCAATTTGGTCTTCCGTGACTTGTGTTGCGAGGTAAGCGACCAACCGGTTGTTTGCTTCCAGTACGTGCCACGGTTTATCGACATCGACGAGAAATCCCTCTGTTTGAACTGCTAACACTTCTCTACCGTCGTCCACCATGAGTTGTATGGATTGCGCAATCTCAGATTCGGGTGGCGGCATCCCCCCAACTGGCACGCTTGTGACGATTCCGGGGTTCCTTAAAAGGTAAGGTTTCGCTGTGGGACCAAAAGCATAAGCACCACAGAGTCGATATGAACCCCCGCGTGGATGTCCCTCGATACCGGTAAGTTTTGTGACGCTATTGCCTTCTATCTCTTTTGTGTCGATACTGCCGCAAAGCCAATCGCTTGCGTCTTCGTTGCCCATCGGTTGCACCAATGCCGCTGCTTCGGCGTTGCGGAGTGAAAAATCCTCAATTACACTACGGAGATTGTCAGGAACGGTTACAATATCCCCATAAACAACAAGATAGGGTTCATCTTCGACATGTTCGAGTGCGCTCAGCAAGGCACTTGCGGTGCCGTCAATTGGGTGCTGTGTAACAAAGGTAATATTGGATATATCGGCGAGGACACCGCGTACCTGTTGCGCGTAGTGTCCCACGACAACGACGATCCGTTCGCATCCGACTTCAATCAAATTCTCTATGACTCGTCGAACGATTGGGGTGTTGGCAACGGGGATTGTGCATTTCTGTCGAAATTCCCCATAGGGCCACACTTTTCGACCTAACCCTGCGGCGAGTACAATTGCCGTTTTTATCTCCATTTAAAGTATTCCTAATTTCCGCCATGCTATATGTTGGTTCATGAAATCGGCTAAAAACGCTGAATCGGGATAAGCGGTATCCAGTCGTTTCTCGTAAGGGACAACGCCAATCACGGGGATGCCTGTCAATTTCTCAATTTCAACTGGATTTGTTGCTTCGGCGAGTCCTCGTGTTTCCGAGGAAAGCCTATTCAGAACGATACCGACGATCTGGAGTCCGAATTGCTGGGCGAATGCCACAGTGAGCAGTGTATGGTTCAGGGTCCCCAGACCTGCTTGTGCGACGATGAGAACCGGCAATTGGAGTCTACGGATGAGATGCGCTACGAGAAAGTCGTCTCGGATTGGGACGGCGATACCTCCGACACCTTCTACTATCACAAAATCGTATTTCTGTTGAAGTGTTGTGAAGGCGGTTTCAATGCATGACGGATCGATCTCTCTATTTTCTATCCTCGCCGCCACGGACGGTGCCAATGGATGTCGAAGATAAATCGGATTGATTGAGGAAAGTTCATCGTCAACTTGGGCGGCGTGCTTAAGGAAACACGCATCAGCGGTGTCGCCTGTGCTGATCGGTTTCATCACCCCGATATTTGTTCCGGATTGTCTGAGTGAGGAGGCTAATCCACCAGCAATCACAGTTTTCCCGATTTCTGTCCCTGTGCCTGTAATAAAGATGCCTTGTGCCATACTGTCTCTTATTATAACCCAAGTTGCCAGTTCTGTAGCATCACCTGTTAGGGTGTGCAGCTTCGGGTGTAGAAACCCACGGTTTTCTACGCTACGGACTGCTGCGGATCCTGAACGTTTTCACTGAAAATAGCAGATAAACCTCTAAAATTGTGTCCGTAGCAACTTGGATTATTGTATATCAAAATGTGTTTTTGTTCAAGAAATATCTGGATTGGTTTTAGGTGTTTATCGATGTTCGGAGTTCCCTCCTACAGAAGAATTGAATCTTATGGGACTTACGCTGCTGCTCTTTTGTAGCATAACCTGTTAAGTTGTGCCACAAGAACACGTGTGTTTTTAGGTTCTCCCTCTCACAAGGCATTCTATGGTCAAAATTGCGTAAGTCCTGTCTTACTCTCATGAGGATGACGCATTTTCACGGAAGTTTGGACAGACGTAGGTGTGATATGGGTTGCCAAGATGCAATATGCCATCTCTCCGTGAAAAAACGAATGTGACAACAGAATTAACTCATGGCAAAATGACAATGGATTTGATCATCTAATTTTCTACCTGGTTTGATGTTTTGACTTGCTTTTTTAAAAAAATCTGTTATGATTTTAGCCTGTCCCTGAATGGCATGATAGAGAGAAGGAGACGTATGGCGAATTATCAAGAACTGGCGAATCTGGTTTGGAATGTGGCGGATGATGTTCTCAGATGCCTGTTCAAACAGCATGAATACGGCGACATCACGCTCCCGTTTTTGGTGATGCGCCGATTGGACTGCATCTTGGACGAGAATGAACGAAAAGAGAAAGCCATCAATGCCTATAATCAGTTTAAGGACAAAGTGTCCGAAGATACCCTGCCTCCGATTATTCGCAGAGCGATAAATACCAGTTTTTACAATACTTCACAGTACGATCTGTCGCGGCTGAAAGCCGACCCGAACAATATCCGCCTCAACTTTGAGAACTACCTCGCCGGATTCAGCAAAGATGTTCGGGACATCATCGAAAACTTCAACCTTGAGGGATTTATCGAACGGTTACACAAAAACAACCGCCTTTTCATTTTTTGTGATAAGTTCACTGAAGTCGACCTCCACCCCAATAAAGTAGACAATCACACGATGGGGCAGATCTTTGAGGAGCTCCTGCGCCGATTCTCGGAGATGTCCAACGAAACCAGTGGTGAACACTACACGCCGCGGGATGTCGTGAGGTTGTTAGTGTCCTTGCTGTTTGCTGAGCACCGTGAAGATTTGCGCGGGCAGGGAGTTATCCGTAGTATCTTCGATCCGTGCTGTGGGACAGGTGGCATGCTGACGATTGGCAAGGAATACTTTCGTGAGCAGATTAATCCGGATGCCGATATTCGACTGTTGGGTCAGGAACTCAACGCGCAGACCTACGCGATTTGCAAGTCGGATATGCTTATCACTGGAGAGGAGCCCGACAATGTTCGGCATGGTTCCAGCCTCTCTGATGACCAATTTCAAGGGCAACGTTTCGATTATATGATCACCAATCCCCCTTTCGGTGTCAGTTGGAAATCTGACGAAAGCGTTGTAAAAGCGGAAGCCCAAACCGCCAATGGCAGGTTCTCAGCAGGAACGCCTCGAACTTCTGATGGATCGTTGTTATTCCTGCAACACATGCTATCTAAGATGGAGAACCGCGGCAGCCGCATCGGAATTGTGTTTAATGGGTCGCCTCTCTTTACGGGTGATGCCGGGAGCGGTAAGAGTGAAATCCGACGCTGGATCATCGAAAAGGATTGATTGGAGTGCATTATCGCACTGCCTGAAAAGTTGTTCTTTAACACCAGTATCGCTACCTATATTTGGATATTAACCAATCGGAAATCAGAAGCACGACAAGGTAAAGTCCAATTGATCAATGCCGTTGACTTCTTTGAAAAGATGAAAAGGAATCTTGGGGACAAGAATGCTTTTATCTCCGAGAGTCATGTTCGTCAAATAATTGAATTATATACCAACTTTGAAGAGACAGAATACGTCAGAATCTATCCAAACGATTTTTTCGGCTATACACCGTCGAGAGACCACTCATTGACGAAGAGACAGGAGATCTCGTCCGAGATACGAGAGGCAATCAGAAACCGAATACCCAGCTGCGAGATCAGGAACGGGTGCCGCTCACAGAAGATATTGATGATTACTACCAACGCGAGGTGAAACCGCATCTGCCTGATAGTTGGATAGACAGAAAGAAGGATAAAGTGGGCTACGAAATCAACTTCAATAAGTATTTCTATCAGTATACGCCCCTGCGGTCCCTGAAGGAAATTTCGGACGAATTGTTGGCACTGGAGCGGAAAAGTAAAGGTGTGTTGAATGAGGTTTTGGCGGGTATAAGAGATTATTGATGTGATGGTATACCATCAGGGATTCAGTTGTACAGGATTGCAGATTGAGTCTCAACTTAATTCGTATTCCAACATACTAATGTGTTAGAATTCAAGTTTAAGGGTTAACCCACCCAGCAGAGAATCTTGAATATGGAGATTGCGGATGAATAACACGCCTAAACTGGCGGTAGACACATACCATACTTCAAGTGGGAAAGAGCCCTTCACGGAATGGTTGGATTCAATTAGAGATAAAACTACGCGAGGTAGAATTGAAAGGAGAATGGACCGAATAGAGAATGGGAATATAGGTGATTATAGACGTTTGGGGACTAATATCTATAAGTTACGGCTTGATTTTGGTCCTGGTTCCCGTATCTACTTTAGCATCTATTTTGACGAATCAGATAGCATGACCATTCTGCTTCTGTGTGCTGGTGATAAGTCATCACAAACAGGTGATATTGAACGTGCGAAAGAATATTCGTTGGATACTGAACAAAGATATAAGGGATATAATGATGGAACGATTTAGAACATGGCATGAAATTTTAATGGAACGTCTTTCTGATCCAGAAGATGTTATCGGCTACCTTGAAGTTTCGCTTGAAGAATATTTGGATGATGGCGACAAGGCATTTTTTCTTAAGGGAATAAAAAATGTAATAGAAGCACAAGGTGGGATACTTAGCGTTTCAGAACAAGTTGGCATTGATCCAAAATTTCTTTCAACCGTTGTGAACAATGAGGCCATGCCACCTTTTCACATCCTTAGTTCCATTTTTACATCTTTTGGAGCGGAGGCTTCCATTAATCTGCCACCGAAAATGGTATCTGAACACGTTATAACTGAAAGACAATTACAGAATATTAAATACTGGACAGGACTGTGTGAGCATTTAGACCGGCGAGACAGTCGGCTACAACGACCAACGGCTAATGCATCTTATTACCAAGATTTGCAGATTGGAATAAAAGGTTTTTCATTAAGAGCGAGACAGACTATTAAACATAAGGAAATCAGTGCTGCATTAGTCATGAGGGGTGCAAATGCGATAGGGCACTTTTACGCTTTAAGGGTGCAAGAAGAAGAGATTGAGGAAGACTTTGGTGACAAATTGGAATGGTGGGCAAGGACAAAATCTGAGAAGCGCGTGGCTTTCAGGAATCAAGATGCGGATCCTACCGATGAGAACGATTGGCATAATCAACACAAATGGTTGGTTGATATGCTTGAAAAATTCTATGCAGTATTTCATCCGCGGCTTGAGAAACTAAGTGTGGGGACTTAGGTATCAGCGTTCAGCGAGCAATTGAAACGCAAATCCTGTATGTAATTTTTTTCAACAAATAGTTTCGGCTCATGTGCAGACTTTGTGCTAATGAAGATGTCAAACCCGCATGGTGACTGTCTTCACTCGAAACAAGCGCACATACTTTTTACATGAGCGATAGTTTTATGTGGTTTATTAAACACAGGTGACCCCTTTACAGATATTAAGTATTGAAAATACTATGAGTGGAATTATATCACAAAAAGCCCTGAAAGTCAAACAACTTTCAGGGCATAACCGTTAAATTAGAAGGAATACAATATGTCTAAAAAACTTGATAAACTGATAAATCAAGTTGTGACTAAGGGACTTGACCCGAATGTGGAAATGAAACCCTCAGGCGTGGAATGGATTGGGGAGATACCAGCGCATTGGAAAGTGAAACACTTGAAATATGTTGCAAACATTAATATGGGACAATCTCCACCTTCTGAAGAATACAATAGCGATCAAGTTGGAACACCCTTCCTTCAGGGAAATGCCGAGTTTGGTTCACACCATCCTACACCGAAAATCTATTGTCCAACTGCAAAAAAATACGCGGCACCCGGAGATATTTTACTATCAGTCCGCGCACCTGTAGGAGCAATCAACATTGCAAATCAAGAATACGGGATTGGTCGTGGTCTCTGTGCAATACACCCTCAAACGAATCAACTTGAACACCGCTATGCTAAGTATTTACTTGAGGTTGTCCGTCCTGAACTATATGCTGTTGCCACCGGAAGCACCTATGATGCTGTTACAGTAAATGAGGTTTCTAACATCACTTGTGTTGTGCCTCCATTTTCTGAACAAACGCAAATCGCCGACTTCCTGGACCGCAAAACCGAACAGATCGACAAATTGATCGACGCAGAACGGCGAAAGATTGAACTTCTCAAGGAATACCGGCAATCCCTCATCTCCGAAGCAGTGACCGGCAAGGTAGATGTCCGAAATGATGTATAGACCCTATTTTTTCGATTCGGTGTACTCTACATATCGCGTTGATTTTTCGGGATTTTCTATGCTATACTTTACAAAACGTTTTTCTTTAAAGTTAACGACACAATGACGATTGTGGAGATGGCACCATGAACATTACCCAATTCACAATGGAAGATGTCCGCTGCTTCAGGGAACGGCAAACGCTTGAAATCCGCCCGCTCACTTTTTTGGTCGGTGAAAACAGCACCGGTAAAACGACAGCCTTGGCATGTTTCCAAGTATTAGCAAATTATTTGGGAGGCGAAAGGGTAGACTTTAATGCAGCCCCCTACTCAATGGGAATCTTTAAGGATATTGTCAGGAACAGTAGACCGAAAAAAGAGACTTTTAAACTGGGGTTTACCGCTGCGCCTATTGAATGGGTAATTGAAGTTTCCAAAAAAACACAGAGCATGGAACCTACAATAAATTCGGTTCGTCTGAAAGGCTCTGATGGCGAAATTAATTTTAAAATTGTTAATTTCAAAATTGGAGGTGATACCGAGGAAAAACTAGCGTATTTAGCCTCATTTGATGGAACGCCAGCGCATTTAGCCTCTTTTAATGAAAACGACAATTACTATGAAATAAATTGTGCGCCTAACTTTTTAGACATGTTTCCGTTTTTCCACCTCTTACCTTTTCAACCCGATGTCTATTTGAGCGGCAGTGCTGAAGGGAAAAAGGCTTTGGCAAACTATGTGGAAACGTTCCGAAACCCGCAGACAAGTCGATACAACCTTTGGGGTATTGGGCCCTATCTATCTACATTTAGCACGTCTCCGATTCGCTCACGCCCTAAACGCACTTACGATCCAACTCGAGAATTTAACGATCCGGAGGGAAGCGATGTGCCGATGCTGCTGCTGCGAATAAAAGAGACGCAGCGAAAGCAGTGGGAGGCACTCAAAACCCAGTTGATCGAATTCGGCAAGAGTTCTGGTTTATTTCAGAATATAGAAGTAAAGAACCTTGGGCGTTCTTTGGGGGCTCCGTTTCAACTCAAGTTTAAGGTGAGGGGCCCTAATGCCAATATTATTGATGTTGGGTATGGTGTGAGTCAAATTTTACCAATTTTGGTGCATGTTTTAGGTGTGCCCCCTGGTTTGCAAAAGGACACCTACTTCTTACTCCAACAGCCTGAGGTCCATCTGCATCCCAGAGCGCAGGCAGAATTGTCTTCCTTATTGACGACACTGGCAAGCCAAGAAAACCGGGCCTTCATTATTGAAACGCATAGTGATTATATGATTGACCGCGCACGCATTGAGATCAGAAAGGGCAATATCTCTCCAGAAGATGTGTCTCTCATATATTTTGAGCCAAAGGGAAATAACGTCAGGGTACATAATATCCGTTTTGACGAAATGGCTAATATGATTGATGTCCCTCCGCATTACAGGCAATTTTTCCTGAAAGAGTCTGATCGACTGATGGGGTTTGAGGATTAAGTGAATGTGTGTGATCTTAGATGCGAATACTTTCGGTAAATTTAGAGACCCAGACGATGAAGATATGGAACCCGTCCGGAGATGGTTACAGAAAGGAAGCGGCAAAATCGTCTACACCAATACGGAAACATTTAAAGCTGAATGGGAGTTAGGAGGAATGAAACATCGGAGAGATCAGATGATGCGGGCAGGTCAACTCAAATTGGTAGCTGAAGGTGTGCAGGAAAAGGCAGATGAATTAGAAGGTGAAATAGAATCAAACGACGAACATATTATCGCGTTGGCTCTGATAGCCGATGTAAAAGTCTTGGTGTCCTATAAGGAAGGCGACAAAGATTTGTTCAAAGACTTTAAACATTTAGTTAGGGGCAAAGTCTATACAAGAAAAACGCAGAAACATCTGCTTACGAAAGACACTTGTCCTTAAATTCAGTAGATTTTGAAAATATTTGGACACTTTATCGGGTTGACTTTTCGGTATTGCTACGCTATACTTCTCAAAAATTTTTAACTATCGAAAAATATGCATCCATGCACGAAACACGAGAGACCCGCATAGAACACTTCCCAGACCGGAGCCTCAGACAGCTCCTTCAAGACAGGGAATATGTGCGCGGGTTAGTCCAAATCGTTGCTCCTGAAATAGCGGGATTTCTCGATTTCAGCGGTATCACATATCAGAAAAGAAGCTTTATCTCTCAGGCACTCCAGGAACGAGAGTCAGATGTCCTGCTCCGTATTCCCTTTCAAGAAGAAACAGATGCTACAGATGCCGGGTCACTCCTCATCTATATCCTCATTGAACATCAATCCACAGTGGATAAAACGATGGGGTTTCGCTTGTTATCTTACATGGTGCACATCTGGGAGTCGCAACGGCGGGAATGGGAGACGGCGAAGGTGCCAGAAAATGAAAGACGTTTACAACCGATTCTCCCAATCCTGCTTTATACGGGTGAGCGTCCGTGGAGCGTTCCGGTGTCCGTTGCGACGCTCATGGATGTTCCTGAAATGTTGGAGCGTTTCGTTCCAAGTTTCGACACCCTGTTTTTAGGTGTCAAGGCGGCTCCATCAGAGGCGTTAACACAGTCCGGTCATCCGTTAGGGTGGTTGCTGCGGGTTCTTCAGAAGGAGCATTCGGATGAGTCGGAGCTCAGCGAAGCTTTAGCAGAAGCCGTATTGCATTTAGGGGCGATAGATAAAGCCTTTGCTCCACAGGTATCGGAGGCATTTCGGTATTTCGTGCGGTTGATATTCCATAGGCGTTCCGTTGAGGAGCGCGATGGGTTAGTAGATATTATCAGAGTTCGTATTCAAGACGATAAGGAGTTAGATGCCATGGCACAGACGACGGCTGAGTATCTCATAGAGCAAGGTATCCAACGCGGTATTGAACAAGGAAAAGCGGAAGGAAAAGCAGAAGGGAAGGCAGAAGGGAAACAGGATGCAGTCCTGAAACTCCTACACTTCCGATTTCAGACCGTGCCAGAAGTGCTCTCCCGTGAAATCAGAAACATCCAGAATCTACCGCTTCTTGATACCCTCTTAGAGCAAACAATGACCGCGCAAAGTTTAGAAGAGATAGATACTTATCTTTCTTTTAAGCCAACCGCAAACGATTGATCGTATGACGACTCGGAGTTACGGATATTTATGATGAGGTACCGCCTCATCTACTTAACGCCAGTTTGAGAAAAAATATTAGAGGTCCAAAGCGGACGCAAATCGAGCAAAAAAGCAGGACATTCACTCAAAAAGAGGCGATTTTTAGGAATATAACCCCCTAAATTCCGTTATCAAGAGGACTTTAATTGGCAATGCACCCACCTTGAATATTTATCAAACTCACGTTACTTATGGAAATTAGACTGTGCCAACCTATACAGAACAAAATTTTGAGGAACATATAGAACACCACTTGAATCAGTCTGGCTATCAGTCGTTGCAACCTGCTAACTATGATAAATCCTTCTGCCTGATACCCGATGAGGTCTTGCAGTTTATTCAGGTCACACAGCCTGAAATGCATCAGCGGCTGGAACGCCAATACGGCGCGCGGACACCCGTTAAACTCCTTGAACGTGTCAGCAGAACAGTACAAAATCGCGGAGTGCTGGACGTATTACGGAACGGCTTTAAAGATAGAGGGTGCTACTTTCACCTGACCTACTTCCAACCTGCAAGCGGGATGAATCCTGACCATCAATGGCTCTACGCACAGAGTCGATTCTCCCTCATTTGGCAGTTGAAGTATTCACAGAAGAACGAAAAATCGGTGGATATGACGTTGTTCCTCAACGGTCTGCCACTGGTGACAATGGAGCTCAAGAACAGCCTCACTGGGCAGACGGTGACGGATGCGGAGAAACAGTATCGGAAGGATCGGGATCCGAGAGAGCCGTTGTTCCAATTCAGGCGGTGCCTGGTTCACTTTGCCGTTGGAAACGAGAAGGTTTCCATGACGACTCAGTTACAAGGGAACGGGACCCGTTTCTTTTCATTTAACAAGGGCATCGAAAACCCGGTGAACCCGAAGGGGCACAAGACCGCCTATTTGTGGGAGGACATCCTACATCCCGATAACCTCATGGAACTCATCAATAACTTTATCCACGAGCAAGAGACCACAGAAAAGGCCTACGATCCCAAAATTGAGGCGGTAAGAGATGTAAAACACCGTGTCCTCGTTTTTCCGCGATACCATCAACTTGATGTCATTCGTCAATTGAAAGCGGCTATTGTCGAGGAGGGTGTCGGACATAGATACCTTATCCAACATACCACCGGGAGCGGGAAGTCAAACTCCATCGCCTGGCTTGCACATCTACTCACACATCTGTACCGTTCTCCAACCGATATACATCGAGTCTTCGACTCCATTATCGTCGTAACGGATCGGCGGGTGCTTGACAAGCAGCTGCAGGACACAATCAAGCAGATGGAACAGGTCGAGGGTGTGGTACATGCCGTCGATCAGACTTCAGCCCAACTCAGACATTTCCTTGAAAGAAGCAAAGACATCATCATCTCAACGATTCAGAAGTTCAGTGTGATTGCCGAGGAGATTGGCAAACTTAAAAGCAAGACCTTCGCCGTGATTGTTGATGAGGCACACTCCTCACAGAGCGGTGAATCTGCAAAGAATCTCAGGGTTTCGCTCTCGCAAGGGATTGCGTTAGACGGAACAGAAGATGATGCAGCGGAAGCATCGGATATAGATACTCGGATTATTGAGCAGATGGAACAGCAGAGAATGCAGGCGCATATCTCCTATTTTGGTTTCAGCGGCACACCGAAAAACAAGACCTTAGAACTCTTCGGACGAAAGGACGATCAAGGAAAATTCGTCCCCTTCCACGTCTATTCCATGCGTCAGAGCATCAACGAAGGTTGGACACTGGACGTGCTGCAAAACTACACTACCTTTAAGCGGTATTTCCAACTCGTCAAAAGTGTGCCGGAGGATAAGGCGTACGAGAAGGCGCGGACGCTACGGACACTGACCAATTACGTTGACCTACAACATCACAGCATTGAGACCAAAACTCGGATTATCTTGGAACATTTCACCGATAGGACCGCAAAGACGATTGAGGGGCAGGGACGGGCGATGCTGGTCACGCCGTCGAGGCTGCACTGCGTTCGGTACAAGCAGGAGTTTGATCGGCAGATGCCGGAAATGGGGCTTTCCTACGGGTGTCTGGTCGCGTTCAGCGGCACCGTTCACGATAGAGATAACGCTCAGGATTACACGGAAAATGGGATGAATGCGTTGCCACCGGGCGTTTCAATTGCGGACAGCTTCAAAAACCCTGAGTACCGTATTCTGATCGTTGCCAATAAGTTCCAGACGGGTTTCGATGAGCCGCTCCTACAGACGATGTACGTCGATAAGCAATTGGACGGCCTGCAATGTGTCCAGACTTTGAGCCGTCTGAACTGCGTCACCACCGGTAAAACCGATGCGTTGGTGCTTGACTTCGTGAACGAACCTGAGCAGGTGCAGGAGGCCTTCCAACAATACTATCAGACCACGATGCTCGCGGAGGAGACCGATCCGAATCGGTTGTATGACCTCCAGCACGAACTGATGGGGTTTGACCTCTACGATGTGGATACCGTTGACAAATTCTGCCGGACCTTTTATATTCCCAATCAATCGGTTGAATTGCTACAAGGTATCCTCGATACCGTGCTTGCGAAGTGGTCAACACTTGAGACGAATGATCGGGAAGAATTCCGTTCTACCTTACAAAGTTATATTCGCTTCTACGGATACATCTCACAGTTGATTACCTTCACCGATATAGCATTAGAAAAGTTATATGTCTTCGTGCGCAGCCTCAACAAGAAGCTGCCGAAACGGGATCACCCTGATGGACAAGAGGTTCTCGAGGCTGTGGACTTGGATTCGTTTCGTGTGCAGAAAACGCATGAGAGTCTACAACTCTCCCTTGAAGCACAGGATAGCGAGGTCGAAGGGATCGGCAGCAATGTCGCTATCATTCGGGATTCTGAGCAGGCTTTCCTCTCTAATATCATTCAAGCGTTGAACGATGCCTATCAGACAGATTTTACAATGGAAGATAAAGTTGACATTGAGGGGATTTACGAGAAAGTTCGTCAGCATGAAGAGCTGCGGCAGGTGATTGATGGAGATAATACGGAGACCAACAAAAGGTATAAGTTCGATCGGGTGATTGATGACCTTTTATTCCATTTCGTTAATTGCAAGTTGGAACTTTATACGAAGTTATCCAAGCCAGAGATTAATGCCGACCTCAAGCAACGTCTCTATCGAGCCTATCTGACGCAACTGTCCCCTGCTGTGTGAAGGGGCAATATATTTTCGATTCTACTATAGTGAAGGAGAGAGTCAGTTCGTCTTTGGACTATCGTCCAAAAAAAGTGTTAAAAACAAAAAAAGGAGGTAATCCTCGTGCAAGACCTGCAGGAATTGATTACACAGCAACCCTACACGCATCTCATCACCCCGAAAAGGGTTTTGTTTGTGATTCTCGGTTTGATCGTCTTAGGGTGCTTAGCGACAAGTTTTTATACGGTGGAAGCAGACGAAATCGCGGTCGTGCTGATGTTTGGTAAATCTGTCCGACAAGCCGAACCGGGACTCCACTTCAAGTTACCCCTCGGTATTGAGAGAGCCGTTAGCGTGCCAGTTCGAAAAGTCTTTAAAGAAGAATTCGGTTTTCGGACACTGAGAGCCGGGGTTCGGACACAGTATGACACCCGTGATTATGCCGACGAATCGTTGCTGCTGACAGGGGACTTGAGCATCGCCGATGTCGAATGGGTCGTTCAGTATAAGATTAAAGACCCGAAAAATTTTCTGTTTTCTGTGAGGAATCCAAGGCAGGCTTTACGCGACCTCTCAGAATCCGTAGTGAGCCGGATTATTGGAGACAGAACTGTCACCGAAGTGCTCACCGTCGGACGGATTGAGATCGCTGCGGAAGTTGAAGAACACCTCCAGCAACTGCTGGATCTCTACCAGACTGGATTAGACGTAGCCACGGTGACTTTGCAGGATGTGAACCCACCAGAAGCGGTGAAGTCCGCCTTTAACGCCGTTAACGAGGCGAAACAGGAGAAAGAGCGGCTCATCAATGAGGCCTGGCGCGATTACAACCAATCTGTCCCAAAATCGAAAGGGTTAGCGGCACAGCAGATTTCGGAAGCGCAGGGTTACGCCCTCAAACGCGTCAACCAGGCACAAGGTGATGCAGATCGATTCACGGCAATTCGCACAGAATATCAAAAAGCGAAAGCCGTTACCCGCCGCCGACTCTATCTGGAAGCGATGCGAGAAGTATTGCCACAGGTGAAAGAGATTTATGTCATTGACGGTAAAGCCAATGCACCTATCCCAATTCTGCAACTCAAGGAGTAAGAATCGTAAGGTAAGTGAGGCGCGAAAACGAAGCCTGCAACAACGGAGCAGGTGACTCGAACACGGGAAGCGTCAAACCACATATTCCGTTGATTATCCGTAAGGTAAAATTAAAAAATGACATCGAAAACAATTCTCATACCCTTGATTGCTATTGTCGTTCTGGTGTTACCAGTTGTTGCGGGTGTGTTCTATACCGTCCATGAAGGTGAACAGGTCGTAATTACCGAGTTCGGTCGTCCTGTGGGGCAACCGATCATCACAGCCGGGTTGAAAGTAAAAACACCCTTTATCCAGCAGGTCCACCGCTTTGAGAAACGGGTGCTTGAATGGGACGGGTCCGCTAACCAGATTCCGACAAAGGACAAACGATTCATCTGGTTGGATACCACGGCACGGTGGCGTATTAAAGACGCTCTTAAATTCTATCAGGCACTCGGAACAGAGGAATTCGCGCAGTCCCGTTTGGATGACATTATCGATTCCGCGGCGCGTGATTTAGTGACAGCACAACTCTTGATTGAAGTCGTACGGGACTCAAATCGGGTCTTAAGTCTGGATCTGGAAGTCCTTGAAGGAGAGGAGGGACAGACAGGTGAACCGTTGGAAGAGATTCAGATGGGAAGGGAACGGATTACACGTATGATCCTTGAGAAAGTGCAGGAGACTGTTCCACAATTCGGCATTGAACTTGTCGATGTTCAGATAAAACGAATTAACTACGTGGATGAAGTCCGTAAGAAAGTCTTTGACCAAATGATTTCGGAGCGGCAACGGATATCTGAAAAGTATAAATCGGAGGGTGAAGGCGAAGCCGCTGACATCATGGGGCAGAAGCAGAAGGAGTTAGAACGGATCCAGTCCGAAGCGTATAAGGAGGCAGAGCAGATTAAAGGGGATGCCGATGCTCAAGCCATTCAAATCTACGCCGAAGCCCACGGTCAGGACCCAGAGTTTTTCGCCTTTATCCAGACCCTTGAAACCTATCGTCAAACGACTAACGAGAGTACGAAACTTATCTTGACGACGGATAGCGACCTCTATCGGTATCTCAAGAGCAGTGAATTACTCAAACGTTGAGTGTCCTGAATTTGCTCTGAGAGGTTTTGTGTTTTCAGTCATCGGTAAAAAATTGCCTGTTTGATAACTGGTAGGTGTGGTTGGACGGCGGACTCGCCCGCCGAGTGCCACACGCTCATTGGGGTTGGTTTATGCGATCTGCATTCCGAACCGCACCGCAGCACGCAAAAAATTCCACCTATCGCTGATGAAGTTAAAAATTTAATTGGGTTGCTCTCTAACAACTGACGACTGAATACCGACACCTATTTTTCGTGAAGCGTCAATTCTCGCCTCTTAGTTTAAAAGCCGTTTGCATCGGACTGCTGCTGATTCCAGCGAATGCGATGTGGCAGATGATGGGGTTACGCTGGGACATCGCGCACATGTCGATGATCTCACTACTCTATAATACAATCACGCTGCTGTTCGTACTGACAATACTAAACCGATTCACGAAAAAGGTCTCACCCCAGTTATCCCTTTCCACTGCTGAACTCCTAACAATCTATGTGATGTTGTGCCTCTCGACGGCTATCGGTGGGCACATGTGTGTGCAGATTCTCCTCCCGATTATTAGTTATGCATTCGCTTATGCCACACCGGAGAACGATTGGCAATCTCTGTTTTGGCACTATATTCCGTCATGGACATCCGTCACGGATAAACGTGGACTCGCCAATTTTTTTGATGGTGGCTCTACGTTCTATCCACACTTCGATGTGTGGAGCACTCCCTTGTTGTGGTGGGGACTTTTTCTCGCGGCACTGTTTTCGGTGATGCTCAGCATCAACTTCATTTTCCGAAGGCAGTGGACAGAGAACGAGAAATTGAGTTATCCACTGATCCAGTTGCCACTGGCGATGGCAAATCCGAGAAGCCGATTCTTCCGGAGCAAGGCGATGTGGGTCGGCTTCGCGGTTGCAGCTGGTATTGATCTTCTCAATGGTATTAATTATCTGTTCCCGCAAGTGCCGCGACTCAGCGGTATCCGTGCGTATGACATCGCTGATTTCTTTACCGTCCGTCCATGGAACGCTATTACGTGGTTCCCAATCGGCATCTACCCATTTGCCGTTGGATTGGCGTTTTTTATGCCATTGGAGTTGTCGTTTTCCTGTTGGTTCTTTTACCTATATTGGCAAGCCCTCCGTGTATTAGGAAGTACGGTCGGTTTGTCGACCCCGTTTCCTTATGCGGAGGAGCAGTCTTTCGGAGCGTATCTCGGCATTGGTATGATTGCGGTGTGGAGTGCACGCCGCTACTTGACACAAGTACTCAGGAGGCTGTTTGGCATGAGATCTATGCCCACCGATCAGGATGAGCCGATCTCCTACCGGGCGGCGGTGGTTTGGATGCTATTGAGTTTGGTGTTCCTGATTGGGTTCTGCTACAAACTGGGGATGTCGTTGTGGGTGATCGCGACCTTTTTTGGGTTGTTCTTCGGGTTAGCGACGGGGATCACACGGATGCGCGCCGAACTCGGCTCGCCGGTTCACGACCAGCATTATGCAGGTCCCGACAGGATGATGTATTCGATTTTCGGGGCGAAACGGCTCGGTGCAAGCAATCTGACAGGGTTAGCGTACCTCTACTTTTTCAATCGCGCGTATGATTGCCTGTTGATGCCGCACCACCTTGAAGGTTTGAAGATAGCGGAACGCGCCGACATCGAAAACAAGACCTTCGCGAGAGCGGTCATCGTTGCTATCGGTGTGAGTATCGTTGCGACGATCTGGGCATATCTGCATGTCTCATATCAAGACGGGGTCTATACAGCATGGGCAGGCAGAGAGACCTTTAGTCGACTCGGTAGGCGGCTCGTCCAGCCGGCGGGGCCCGACACCGCAGTGCTGAGTGCAGTCAGTATCGGGACGGTTGTTGCAATTCTCTTGGCTTTTCTACGGGGGCGGTGGATGTGGATGCCATTTCATCCTGCGGGTTATGCCGTCACCAGCACTTTCACGATGAATTTCTTCTGGTTTTCTTTGTTTGTGAGTTTCATTCTGAAATGGATTATTACAAAACATGGAGGTATCGGCGGCTTTCGGAGAGCGGCACCTTTCTTTCTCGGTCTTGTGTTAGGTGAGTTCGTCGTGACGACCTTCTGGGGCACAGTGGCGATTCTATTTCGTGTGGAGACCTATATTACGATTAATTTGTAAGGCAGAAAATCGCAATAATAAAGGGAAGCGAGGTTTGTAACCTCGCCTATGGGCTCGTCTAATCTATTTCCCATTCTTCCAGACCGAAGGGAACTGGATCAGGGCGTTCTGCTATGCTTTCGATGAGAACATGTTCGCCAGTTTCAGAGGATTTGTCGAAGGCACACATCACCTCAAGCACATGATATGCTAACGCCCCGTTTGCACGGTGCATGCGTCCTGAACGGATTGCTGACACCATGTCGATGACCCCAATCATTCTCGCATTGTTCGGGAAACGAATCTCCTCTTCTTCCCAATCGCCGCCTGCTGGACAAACATTTACGGCCCCCCCAAATCCATTCGGATCCGGAACCGTCATTGAGCCGGTTTCACCGTAAATTTCAATGCAGGGGAGGCTGTGCCGCCACATATCGAAACTCATAATCATTGTGATAATCGCGCCGTTTTGGAATTCGATGGTGCCAGCGAGGTGCGTTGTAATTTTGACAGGGATACGCAAACCGCGCACGGCTTGACTCGTTGCGACGCGTTCTTCAAAGGCTTTCGTCGTGATCGCTGCAACGCGTTTGACAGGCCCGAGGATATTGACGAGCGCAGTTACATAATAGGGTCCCATATCGAGCATTGGCCCGCCGCCGATGTCGTAGTAGAAAGCAGGGCTCGGATGCCAACTTTCATGTCCGTGTCCACACATGAACGCCGTTCCGGCGATAGGTCTGCCGATTTTCCCTGCGTCCAGGGTCCGCCGCGAGGTTTGGATACCAGCACCAAGAAAGGTATCGGGGGCCGACCCGACGCGGAGCCCTTTTTCAGAGGCACGATCAATCAGTTGCTTTCCGCTTTCGGTGTCCACACCGAGCGGTTTTTCGCTGTAGACGTGTTTGCCTGCTTCTAAGACTTGCAAACCAATTTCCACATGTGCCCTCGGAATTGTGAGGTTCACGACGAGTTCTATTTCATCATCTGCAAGCAATTCATCGACGGTGCATGCGTGGGAGTTATACTTTTCGGCTTGTGCCTGCGCCGCTTCCATTCGGAGGTCAGCACAGGCTTTAATCTCTAATATATCGGTTTTTCGTGCGCCTTCAAAATAGGCACTGCTGATCGTTCCACAGCCAATAATTCCAATGTTCATGTATTATACTTGCCTTTCAACCCAACCTACATAGATGTTCAGTGCGATTAGGAACGGTAGGATTGTGTCCACGGTATTAATCAGCGGCTTCGGTCTTGTCATCGGATGCGATATGGAGCTGGTGCCCCTGTTCCCTGAACTCTTCGCTCTTTTCGACCATCCCTTCTGTAAGTGCCGCCTCAGCGGTAATGCCTTTCTCCTCCGCATATTTACGGACATCCTCCGTGATTTTCATTGAACAGAAATGTGGACCACACATGGAGCAGAAATGAACGGTTTTCGCCGATTCGCTCGGCAGCGTTTCATCGTGGTATTCACGGGCGGTTTCTGGGTCGAGGCTGATATTGAATTGATCTTCCCAACGGAACTCGAAACGGGCTTTCGACAACACATTGTCGCGTTCCTGCGCGCCTGGGTGTCCTTTCGCAAGGTCAGCGGCGTGAGCGGCGATCTTGTATGCGATAACGCCTTCCTTCACATCGTCTCTGTTCGGCAATCCGAGATGTTCCTTCGGGGTCACATAGCAGAGCATTGCGCATCCGAACCATCCAATCATCGCAGCACCGATACCACTTGTGATGTGATCGTAGCCGGGAGCGATGTCAGTCGTCAACGGACCGAGCGTATAAAACGGAGCCTCATCACAATGTTTGAGCTGCAGATCCATATTCTCCTTGATAAGGTGCATCGGGATATGTCCTGGTCCCTCAATCATGACTTGACAATCATGGTCCCAAGCGATTCTCGTGAGTTCGCCGAGCGTTTCCAGTTCTGCGAATTGCGCCTCATCATTTGCATCGGGGATCGCACCCGGACGTAAGCCATCGCCGAGGGAGAAGGAGACATCATAGGCACGCATAATCTCACAAATTTCAGGGAAGTGGGTGTAGAGGAAACTCTCCTGATGGTGCGTGAGACACCATTTCGCCATGATACTACCACCCCGCGAGACGATACCGCAGGAACGATTCGCTGTCAGGGGTATGTAAGCCAGACGTACACCGGCATGGATGGTAAAGTAATCAACACCTTGTTCGGCTTGTTCGATGAGTGTGTCTCGATACACTTCCCAACTGAGATCTTCCGCTTTACCACCGACCTTCTCCAATGCCTGATAGATCGGTACTGTCCCGATGGGGACGGGTGAGTTACGAAGGATCCATTCTCGTGTTTCATGGATGTTTTTACCGGTTGAGAGATCCATCACGGTATCGGTTCCCCACTTCGTTGCCCATCGCATCTTTTCGACCTCTTCCTCAATTGAGGAGGCGACGGCAGAGTTACCGATATTCGCATTGATTTTCACGAGGAAGTTCCTACCGATGATCATCGGTTCACTTTCGGGGTGGTTGATGTTCGCAGGAATAATCGCACGACCGCGCGCGACCTCATCACGGACAAACTCTGGGGTAATGTACTCAGGAATATACGCGCCGAAGGTCTCACCGGGATGTTGATGATTCAATCGGTTGCGTGTCTGGTAGTTGCCATTGATAGCCTCGTAGGCTTGTGCTCTACCCAAATTCTCGCGGATGGCGATATATTCCATCTCAGGTGTCACGATCCCGCGCTTCGCATACGCCATCTGTGTAACGGCTTCGCCATTCTTTGCTCGTAGCGGTTTTCGTTTCAAGCCCGGAAAGTTTTTCAAGCCACTTTTCGATTCTGATCGCATACGGGCATACTGTTCATGTCCTTTGGTGAGATAGCCGTTATCTTGTGGCTGAATTTCCCTGCCGTCGTATGCTTCAACATCACCACGTCCCGAAATCCATTCTTGACGCACTGGCGGGATTCCTGACTCCACATCGCAGGATTGTGAATCCTCGCCCCACGCGCCGCTGGTATCGTAAACGCGCAAGGGTTCGTTCTCCTCAACCCTTCCGTCGGTGACGTGTGTCGGCGTGAGCGTGATTTCACGGAAAGGGACACGAATATCGGGATGCAAATTACCGGAAACGTACACTTTTCTACTGTTAGGGAAGAAACCTTTCGCTTTAGAATCCATGACATTGACCTCCAATAGCCTCATCGTCGTCCAGTTTGCATGAGTGTTAATTGTCTGTGCATCTGTTGCAAGTCATTCTGCGGCGGGACTTTTCACACCGCATATCATAAGTATGTTTCGCTTCAGTGAGGAAGGTAAGTCTCTATTCCGTTTAACATACTAACACAGATGCTATATTTTTGCAAGTCGCATGAAAACGATAGATGTTGTCAGGCTGATAACCTAAACGAAAAGTCCATAATTTGTCAAAAAAGCAATTGACAAACTACAGATGTGTTGCTATGATAATTGACAATTGAGGCAAAATTTGTTGTCGGGGCAACGAAGCGTCGGCTAACGTAGAACCAACACCTTATAAAAGCACCTTGGAATGGAGAAAGAGTATGGGAAACCGGATTGAAATCGGTAATCTCAGGATAGATGAAGATTTGTATGCATTGGTAAGAGATGAGATCGCACCCGGCACGGGGGTAGAGGCAGATACGTTCTGGAAAGCATTGGGCGATATCGTCGAGGCCTTTGCACCAGAAAACAAAGCACTCTTGGAGAAACGGGATACACTCCAATCGCAGATTGACGAGTGGCATCTAGCACATAAAGGTGAATCGATCGACAGTGAGGCGTATAAGGCGTTTCTCACCGAGATCGGCTATCTGCTCCCTGAAGGGCGGGATTTTACTGTGATTACCGAAGACGTTGACACAGAGATTTCGCTCATCTCAGGTCCGCAATTGGTCGTCCCGACCGATAATGCCCGCTATGCCCTAAACGCTGCAAATGCCCGCTGGGGCAGCCTCTATGACGCACTCTACGGCACCGATGTCATCGATGAATCGGATGGGGCGACACGCGGGACTACCTATAACCCGATCCGAGGTGCGAAAGTCATTGCGTATACTGAAAAGTTTTTAGATGAAATGACTCAACTTGAGACGGGAAGTTTCTCTGACATTACGGGGTTTTCGCTCATAACCGTTCGTGGCGAGCAGCAGTTACGCGCAACACTTAGCGATGGGAGTGAGGTCGGCTTAGCGGATCCGACTAAGTTTGTAGGTTTTACGCAAAACGATGGTGAACTCAGTGCGATTCTCCTACGGAACCATGGGTTGCACATTGAAATACAAGTAGATCGGGAACACCCAGTTGGGAAGGCACATCCTGCGGGTGTTGTAGATGTTATCCTTGAGTCAGCAATCACGACAATTCAGGATTGTGAGGATTCCGTCTCCGCAGTGGATGCCGCGGATAAGATGCGCGTCTATAGCAATTGGAACGGTATCATGAAGGGGACACTGGAGGCAACATTTGAGAAAAACGGAGAAATGATTACCCGTCGCCTGGCACCAGATAAGACCTTTGCTGCCCCCGACGGTGGTTCGGTGACGTTGCCGGGCAGGAGCCTCCTCTTGATTCGGAACGTTGGACTCCACATGTACACGGATGCCGTGCTGACAGCAGAAGGTGAGGATATCCCAGAAGGCATTCTTGATGCCATGGTAACGAGTTTCGCCGCAATGCATGATCTGCAAGGCAAAAGTCCCCGCACCAATAGTAAAACAGGGAGTATCTACATCGTCAAGCCGAAATTTCATGGTCCTGAAGAGGTCGACATGACGATTCGGCTGTTTGAGTGGATTGAATCGGCACTTGGGCTTCCGACGAATACTATTAAGATTGGGATTATGGATGAGGAACGACGGACGACCGTCAATCTCAAAGAAGCGATCCGAATTGCACAGGAACGGCTTGTCTTTATTAACACTGGATTTTTGGATAGAACCGGCGATGAAATCCATACGAGCATGGAAGCGGGCCCCGTGATCCCGAAGATGGACATCCGTAACGAGCCGTGGATGATCGCTTATGAGGATTGGAATGTTGATATCGGGATTGAAACCGCGTTGCTCGGCACTGCACAGATTGGGAAGGGGATGTGGACAAAGCCTGACCAGATGGCAGAGATGGTTGAAACGAAGGTGAATCATCCGTTGGCGGGTGCGACAACAGCGTGGGTGCCATCACCGACAGCAGCAACACTTCATGCAATGCACTATCACCGGGTTGACGTTGCGAACTGGATAAAGGAATTGTCGGCGCGGCAACGTGCGAGTTTGGCGGATCTGCTAACACCGCCGCTGTTGAAGGATCGCGAGTTGCAACCCGATGAGATCCAACGTGAATTGGATAACAACGCTCAGGGAATCTTGGGATATGTTGTCCGGTGGGTGGATCAAGGCATCGGCTGTTCGAAGATACCCGATATTAACAACGTCGGTTTGATGGAGGATCGGGCAACATTGCGAATTTCGAGTCAACACATCGCGAATTGGCTACACCACGGGATCGTTACGAAAGAACAGGTAACAGAGACGTTCCAGCGGATGGCGAAGATCGTTGACGAGCAGAACGCCTGTGATCCGAATTATCGGGACATGTCGCCCAATTATGATCAGAGCATCGCATTCCAAGCGGCGTTGGACCTCGTGTTCAAGGGGTGTGAACTACCCAACGGGTATACCGAGTTTGTGCTGCATCCGCGTCGGCGAAAGGTGAAAGCGGGTGGGTAAGTCTGTTTAACACTGGTAGGCTCGGTTTCTAATCGCTCCGAGTCGGATAAATGCTTATTGGAACTCAGGTTCCTATAAAATCACGAGAGAATAAAAAAGGGAAAGATGAATAACACATCCTTCCCTTTCTTTTTTGGAATTGCTTCTATGAATCCAATCTATAGAATTTAATCGCGTTATCTCGGAAGAGGTTGTTTAACTCTTTAGGTGAGCAGCCGGATACTGCCTCTTCTAATGTCTGTACCCATCGGGAATAACCACTTGCTTGTGTAGAGACGGGCCAATCGCTACCGTATAGAACGCGCTCGAAGCCAAAACAGGTAATAATGTGTTCAATATACGGTTGTAGATCGGCAGGTGTCCATGCCTCGAAGTCAGCCTCTGTTACCAAGCCAGATATTTTACAGTGGACGTTAGGGAACGCCGCAAGCGTCTGGATTTCTTGTTTCCACGGATCGAAAAGTTGGTTTTTGATGTCGGGCTTGCCGATATGGTCCAAAATAAATTGAACATGCGGGCACTGTTCCACGAGCCGAATGGCATTGGCGAGTTGCGGGTGAAAAATACAAATATCGAAACTCAATCCATAGTGGGAGAGTGTTTTAACGCCGTTCACGAAGTTGGGTTGGACACAGAAATCCACGGTTTCGGATTGGATGAGGCGACGGATACCTTTGACGAGTGGATTCTCTGCCAATTTTTCGACGAAAGGTGCAACGTGCTCACCTTCTTCAAGTGGTGCCCAGGCAACGATGCCCTGAATCCGTGGTTCTACCCTCGTTGCGAGATCGGTAACCCACGTTGTTTCTTTTAAGCCATCATCGGGATGTGTATCGCACTGGACAAACACGATGGCTTCGATGTCCAGTTCGCCGGACGCGTCGTTATAATCTTTTAGGAGATAAGGTCTGTTTAGAGCCGGGACTTCCGTAAGCCACGGGTATCTCAACTGGTCTGGGTGCCATAAATGAACGTGTGTATCAACTATTGGGAGTCTCTCCATTGCACGGCTCCTGTTTTTTGATTCCATTTGCGTCTATTTTAACGTCTCTGTATAGGGTTGTCAAGAAATTAAAAGACGTTTGATAAAAGTAACGTTAACGTGTATAATTTTTAACAAGCATATTGCAGTGCCTGAAATGAACCAAAATAGGTGAGAGGAGACATGATGCCACTAGCAAAAACTGATTTAATATGGTTGCAGCGGAAGACATTAGAGGGTGAAGGGATTATTAGCGATTTACTACGAGAAATTCCTACATTTGAAAGTGAACCTTTTAGGATAGGTAACAAAACGAATGAATATTTGCGCCTCATTGCGCGGAAGCCCTTAGATTCGGATCCCCTCCCGGATAGAGAGTTTGTGCCGGTTGCTGCAGTTTCAAAGGGGTACTCTCTCGTCCAACATAAAAATTTACTTAAAGAGGTGTTAAAAGGATTGGCTAAATTTGAGAAATTTGTCTCTGATCCACATACTCTCCGGGCAAGGTTACGACTGTCCAAATACGGGGCACGCATGTGGGTTACTTTTCTTTTTCCTAATTGCCAATTCGATCCGGGGGACGGATATCCTGTGGTGTTGACTCTGAATTGCTTCAACTCGACGGATAAAAGCGTGGCAGTTCGGATAGAATTCGCATGGCATCGTAATATTTCCGATACGGAGATGGTAAGCCGGTCATTCAAGAAAATCCACTTTAAACTCTCTATAAAGAAGGATATAGATGAGGATATTCGAGTATTCTTCGCTCTTCAACTTAAGCGGCTTCAGAATGAACAGAATTTATATCGAAAATGGTACGAAACAAAAATTGATTGGACCTCCGTCGTCAGTTGGCTTAATAAGGTTGTGGCTCCAAAATGGGGAACGCTTGCAGCTTTGCGGGCACATCAGATTATTAAAACAGGGCATGACATTGAATTTGAAAATGCTTGCCAGATTGCCAAGACAGAGGAGGGCATTGAGATTGAAAATGTTAAATCCATTTCCAAACCGTTGCAGCTGGAGAATTTTGATTTCATAACAGAATACAGGTTGCAAAATCAGGGAGAAATTGATGTTAAACGGATACAGCATTTCTTATCTCGCATGGCCCCGGATAATTTAAGTGACCAGGATCAGTTGTTCTTTCAAGGCAAAGGCGACCAGCAGAATTGGATTGAGTTTGTTTCAGACTCCGTGTTACGGAACAACAAAGTCCGTTTTATAAACATTAAGACAGGTGATGAAGTCCCTGGCTTATTTACACCTGTAGATAACGTATACCACATTAGCCAAGTGCTGAGTTGGCTTGCTACTGAGCGAAAAACGATAATAGGCAAAGATCGAACGATAGAAGACCAATTGGAACGGTTACGGCAGATTCCCCCCTTGATGGATGATTTGCTGAAACAAGCGAAATTACCGGTTACGCTGCGAATTGGACGAGAATATAAGAAGTCTAAATAGGGGTAGTAGCAGTTTCTGAAAAAGCGGTAAGAGTATAAGAACGGCTGGTGGGGAGAATTAACGATGGAAGAGGTATTTGAACTGACACCCAAACTTGCAAAATGGATCGACTGGATGAAGACTATTGAGTCGGATATCCGAATCCCGACCTCTTTCTGTAGGAGCGAATTATGCTCGCGACTTTTGGACTCTCTGCCCTTGATATTTCTTTGAAATGAGTTTCAAGGAAATGTATAATTTAAAAGGGAATTAGTCGTTTTTTACAAGTCCAAAACGACTAATTCCGATTTATAGTAAAGTTTAGAATTAAAGGTACATATTTATAAGATTGTCTATGGATACATCAGCATTGTATTCTCGGAGGCGTTTGATATTTGCGAAGTCGTGTTCAATCGGATTATAGTCAGGTGAATAAGGGGGTAAGAACAATATCTCTGCCCCTGTGGCTTGTATCAACTCTCGGGTCCGGTGCGTTTGATGGAGCCTCGCATTGTCCAAGACAACGACAGCTGTCTGAGAAAGCCGCGGACATAAGTAAGTTTCAACCCAGGCATTGAAACACACAGCATCGCAGCTCCCCTCAAACAAACAGGGCACCGTAAAAGTTGAACCGATGCGTGCGGCCACTAAGGTCGTTGTCCGAGTTCTTTTTCCTGAGATCATCCCGAAAACAGGTTCACCTTTCGGAGTATACCCAGGAGGCCTATAACTTTCGGCACGAAACCCACATTCATCGACGTAAATGATCGTTTTGCCTGCGGCGTGTTTCTCGGCAAGGGCTTGACGATAGGTGGCACGTTGCGTATCGCACCGCTCCTTAGAGCCGAGTGTTTTTTTTTCGGGTGATGCCGAGTTTGCGGCACCCATAACCGATAGAAGACACGGAAACACCAAAATGCGTCGCACGTTCATTCTGTGTAAGGTCTGGAAAATCGTCAACATGTTTTTTGAGGGCGGTCTCGTCAAGACACCTCATCTGCTTCGGCCCCGGTTTTTCGGTCGCGAGTGGGTCTTGAGCTTCTAACCACCTGTAAATCGTTGAACGGTTTACGGAGAAACGGCGCGAGGCTTCGGATTTCTTCCCCCCGGTTTGAATAAAAGCTAAGATGCGTTTGCGCAAATCTGTTGAATAGGTCATAAGAAACATATTTTACCATAAACAGAAAAATGTCTCTTTAATTCTAAAGGTCACTATAAAAAGAAGTTTTAAACCTAAAAAGAAAAATCCCAAACTAATAAACCCTTGTAATGAAGGTTAGACAACTCGTAAAATTGATTCAAGATGATGGGTGGTATCTGGTCCGTACACGTGGCAGTCATAGACAATTTAAATACCCAACTAAACCTGGAACCGTGACGGTTTCTGGAAAAACAGGCTTGGATGTTCCCAAGGGAAGACTTAATAGCGTCCTGAGGCAAGCCGGTCTCAAGTAATGGGTTGGAGGGACTTATGGAATACGTTGTTGTTTTTGAAAAGGGCGAGAACAGTTACGGTGCTTCTGTCCCTGATCTTCCCGGATGCATTGCTGTAGGTCAGACAATGAAGGAAGTCAGAACATTGATCGCTGAAGCCATTGAATTTCATATTGAAGGACTGCAGGAAGATGGGAAGGTTGTTCCACTGCCTACCTCAATATTACCAGTTCAAAGCGAGCCAGGGATATTGTCTGCATTGGTTACAGTGCATGTTTAAATCGCTTATAATTCACACCAGGACAACCAGCCTATCCTAAAAAAATGGGACTTACGCAAATTGAACAGAGAATCGGTATATTTTGCTGAAAAGTTGTTATTTTGTTGTATTTACCCCCTAAATCCGCCTTATCGGGCGGAGATGCGTAGGTTGTAAAATAATATTATGACACGAGAGAATCGTCACCTTCCTGAGTTGGCCTTTCTCTTTCTCTTTATTAGGACTTACGCATGCTGCTTTTTTGTAGCATAACCTGTTGGGTTGTGCCACAAAGACATCTGTGTTTTTTGGGTTTCCTTTTCACAAAACGTCCCATGGTCAAAATTGCGTAAGTCCTGTTTAGAATATATTGAATTACGGTCCGTAGACATTTCATTAGGCTGCAGACGCGTATACCTTCCTCTACTTAGCCAATTGATGTTTCTCAAAAAGTTTGGCAAAAAGACACGTGATGTGCTAAACTGATGGATATTCCCAACGGAGGATCCAAAAAATATGGCAAAGAAATCTCGAATTGTTATGGTCGCAGGAAGTGGGAGTAGTCATGGCAGTGGAGCGCATGAACATCCCGCTGGGTGTGCCTTTCTCTCTGAGCAGTTAAACAAAAATGTGGAGGGTGTAACGGCAGCGGTCTCTCAGGGTTGGCCCGAAGATCCAGCGATTTTCACCGATACAGATGCCATTATTGTTTATTCAGGCGGTGGTGAAAAACATCTTAGCATTCCGCATCTTGATCAGATCGGGGAATTGATGGCGCAGGGCATAGGGCTTGCAATGTTGCACTTTGCAGTCGAGGTGCCCAAGGGTAAGCCGGGTAATTGTTTCTTAGACTGGATCGGTGGTTACTTTGAACCAGGGCTTTCAGTGAATCCCTATTGGGTAGCAACGTTTGCTGAATTTCCTGAACACCCGATAACACGTGGGATGGAGCCGTTTTCATTGGAAGACGAGTGGTATTACCACATGCGGTTTCGTGAAAATATGCAGGGCGTAAAACCCGTGTTAAGCACGATCGCGCCTGCGTCAACGCTCGAAAGACCTGATGGGCCTCATAGCGGTAACCCGCATGTCCGTGCTTCGGTTGCGAAGGGTGAACCACAGCACTTGGGTTGGTGTGTGGAACGCCCAGATGGTGGTCGTGGGTTCGGATTTACCGGTGGGCATTACCACCAGAATTGGAGGAATGATCAATTCCGTAAGTTAGTTCTTAACGGGATTGTGTGGACAGCAAAGATGGAAGTCCCTGAAGAGGGTATCTCTACACCGACACCGACCGAGACGGAATTGGATGCGTATCTGTAGTTGCGAAATTCATTCTATAGGGGAATTGAAAACCGCACCTACTGGCTAAGGAGATAGGACATGGACCAAGAAATACAGGATTATCTGTTCGACCTACAAGGCTATTTGGTTTTGGAAAATGCGATCTCGACATCCGATCTGGATGAAATGAACGAGTGGATAGATGCACATTGGGAGTACGTTGAGAATCCTTGGGAGGAAGAAACCGAGGACAGACGAATTCCACGTTGGATCGGGAACATCGAAACGCATACCTACAACATCGAGAACGGTGTGAATTTCCAGAATATCATTGAAGGTGGTGATGTCTTTCGGAAGTTGATTGATCATCCCTCATGGATCGGTCTGGTACGGAAATACGTCCATGAAGTCAATGGACTTTCTATCCACGAAAATTTCCTAAACGTCCGCGGGCCCGGCGGTTTTATTCATATCCATTGTGGTGGACATGTCCCGCTGAGTTATTTGACCTTCCGACAGGAGAACACCGGCGAATGGATGGTAGGACAGATTAACGTCCTGATGGCGTTGAACGATATTGGACCCGGAGATGGCGCACCCGTGCTGGTACCGAGTAGCCATAAATGCACAGAGATTCATCCGCGTTTGAAGGTTGATGGGAAAGGCTTAGTCTACGACGGTGTGAGCGGGAAAGCCGCAGGAACAGCCTTTGCGACGAAAGAAATCTATCTCAAAGCTGGTGATGTCGTCATGTTCACAGACGCTATTACGCACGGGTCGGCGGAGCGGACGAATGAAGGGTATCGCCGGTCGATCGTCTACCGCTATTCTCCGAGATATGTCCGTGAACGTTTTGATTATCCGCATTCCAAAGAGTTGTTGGCACGTTTGACCCCCGATCAGCACAAGATTATCCAACCGACATCCGTACGTCGCCCCCCGCAGATAGTGTAACGCGTGAGGTCTCTGTCTTAGACGTTTTATTGATAGAAGTTTTGACGAGTTCTGTTTCTACCTATAAAAACCTAATATGTAATTCTATCCAGACGTGCTTTGTGGGGTATTTACACATGAGTACAATTCAAGAAATATCGGAAGCCTTGTCAAACCTAAGTACTGACGAACTGCAACACATTGAGCGGGTTATTCTCGATTTATATCGGGCTCGTCAGGAAACGATTATTTTTCATGATGGCTACGGAATTTGGACAGAACAAGATCAGATTTCAGTGGCAGCGGAGGTTTTTCAACTGTTTGAGAAGGAGGAGAATTTAGAAGACGATGTCGATGCCTAAACGGGGTGAGATCTGGTTAGCCGACCTTGGATTAGCAGCAAGGACTCGACCCGTTCTGATTTTAAGTGTGCCTTTTTCAGATGCAGGGTGGAACTTGAGATATCTTCACGCTTTTGAGATTTAAAATATTGATTGAGGAGTACTTAAGATGAATCACGAATTTGTGAAGAGTCAGAAAATAAAAAAATGGCTCAAATGGATGAAAGTTATTCATGATGAGGTTCAATTGCTTGTTTGGGAGGCAAAGATGTTTTGGGAAGTTCAAGACATCATCCGGGCGAATCCTCGCATCAACAAACCTAATGTTTTCTATCGTTATCTTGGACGCTCATATCTTTCTCATGCGCTAACAGGACTGCGTCGTCAAATTAAACCGCAGAAGGATAGCATCTCCTTCGCAGGATTGCTTGAGGATATTGCTGAAAATCCTGCAGAGTTATCACGTTGTTATTTTGAATCCCTCCACCTTGATTCTGCATCCAGAAATATTATGAAAGTGGTGGATGACTTTAAGCGATACGCAGATCCTAACAATACATATGTTTCCCCACAGATGGTGAAAATTGACTTAGATGAACTCAAGAAGGTTGTAAAAGCCTGTGAGGATTTTGCTGATAGACGCATTGCTCACCATGATAGGCGTGAACCAGAAACTGTGCCAACATTCAAAGAACTTGATGAATGCATCAAATTGCTAGGTAAAACGTATGTAAAGTACCACCTACTGTTTTATAATGTAGGAATAGGCGAGTTAGTGCCTCCCTTTCCGTATGGCTGGAAATCCATTTTCGGTGAGGCGTGGTTAATTGAGGAGAGGTAAGGTGAAAGATCAAAAACAACTTCTAATAGGAAAGGAAAGACCTTATTGGAGGGCGATAGAAGGGGTGAAACAAGAGATGTCTATGAATCCAGAAGAACTTCAGGTTCATAGGCGGAAAACAGGACACGCACGTTTCCATCCTGTGTTAGCAAGATTAATTCGGGAAGGAATAGAGCTCGGATATACGGACGATCGTCTAGACCGCTACCTCAAAAGGGGTATGATGGAAATGTACGATCGAAGACAAGAGGGACATAACCTATGGAAAAGTGAACGACAGAAGGTAGTAAAAAAATTGAACGAACATCCACTAAATCAACAAGCTAAGAAGCTTCTGATAGCATCAAAGAAGGCGGGGCTTGCATGGGACCAGCTGCACGTAATGACGCTAACGTGGGAATACCCGCTTGGAATAGAGTCCCAGACTGCAGAATTTGATGAATACAGTCCTATAGTATCGTTGATAAGTGATATGATGTACTGTTGGATGCCCCAGGAGGTAATGGCGGTGTTAATGCTGTCACTTGAACCGCCCCATGAAGTGGTTTTAGATGCCTCAGATCTCATGGGAATGAAAACGTTAAAAGGAGGAGCGGGCATTTTAATAGATGTGCTTCAGAATTATATGGAGTATATGGAAAGCGATTGGGATGCTATATCAAAAGAAGAATTAGCTAGAAAATGGTTATTGATGGAACGTAATCCGTCACAGATCCTAATATATACACAACATGAAAATATGCAAACACCAGAAAAAACCCTCTGGGGTGGCCGTTTCAGCACAAGCCTCACTACAGAGACAATAGCCTTTACACACTCCATTGAAACCGACACCCGACTCATCGGATACGATATTTGGGGGAGCCAAGCGCATGCGATTATGCTCGCTCGGCAAGAGATTATCTCCGATGCCGATTTGCGTGAGATCTTACGATGGCTCCAGAAAGCAGAAACAGATTTTCAGAACGGCAATTTTATCCTAGATCCCAATAAAGAAGACGTACACATGAACGTCGAATCGTACCTGATTGAGAACGCCGGACGCGAGTTCGGTGGTAGACTCCACACTGCCCGCTCCCGGAACGATCAGGTACTCGTAGATGCCCACCTCTACATTCGGGATGAGATCCTCAACGTCCAACGTGGTCTCTCTGAACTCTGCGAGGCATTTCTACACATTGCAAAAGTCCATGCCGACACTGTCATGCCCGGTTATACGCATACTCAACACGCACAGCCCATTAGTCTCGGTTTCTGGGCGACGGCTTACGTGAGTATGTTCCTACGGGACCAGAAACGACTACAATCTGCATACACGCTCGCCAATATGAACCCGCTTGGGGCAGGTGCTTTGGCTGGTACGACATTCCCAATTGATCGGCACCTGACGACAAAGCTGCTCGGTTTCGATGCGCCGCATGAACACGCACTTGATGTTATCAGCAGTCGAGATTTTATCGCAGAGACGCTCTTTGCATTGTCGCTTGTGATGGCGAACCTCTCTCGGATTAGCGAAGAAATTGTCTATTGGACGACCTATGAATTTCGGATGGCGGTGCTCGACGATGCCTATAGCTTCGGGAGTTCCATCATGCCGCAAAAGAAGAATCCCGACATTGCGGAACTCACACGAGGGCGCACAGGGCGCGTCTATGGCGCGTTATTAGATTTATTGACGAACCTTAAGGGTTTGCCAATGGGCTATAACCGCGACTTTCAAGAGGATAAACCGCCGCTCTGGGAAGCGTTTGATATTGTGAAAGCGTGCCTCGGTCTACTGCCGGAACTCCTCAGAACAATAGATTTCAAAACGGAACGGATGGCTGAATTGGCGAATGCGAACTTCGCAACAGCGACAGAGTTAGCAAATTATCTCGTTAAGGAACATCATATCAGTTTTCGGGAGTGCCACGAGATTGTGGGTTGGCTTGTCGGGGAATTGGTGCAGCAGGAAAAGAGGTTCGCCGATTGGGAACTAACGCAAAAACTTCTGAAACAGCGAGAGATTGACATCCCTATTGAACAACTCAAGCAGATATTGGATGCGGAATTGGCGATTCAGAAGAACCAGAGCCTCGGCGGTACGTCCCCCGCAGAAGTTCACCGGATGATAGATAATTTTGAAGGGCAGCTGAATGATATTGCGCTGAATATCTATAATTGTCAGACGCAAATTGAGGACGCACACCGGGAAACACTGCGAATTGTTGATGACGTTTTGGAAGAACGGGTAGGATAATCGGAAGGAATTTTTAAAATGACCCGCGGAGAGGCACTTGAGATATTAGGATTAGACTCGGATGTGTCGTTAGACGAGGCTAAACAGACCTACCGGACGTTAGTGAAACACTACCACCCTGATAAAAATACCGCGTCTAATGCCGCTGCAATGTTTCGGATAATACAAGATGCGTGGGAAGTTATCCAGAACGCTGCTGAACAAGAACATAGCGAGGCAGAGATAAGACCACAACACACTGAGGCAGAAACTACACATAGACGAGATGCCGAAGAAGCTGCACGTAGACGTGCCGAGGCGACAACTGAACGAAAACGGTCTGAAGAGGCTCGTTCCCAAGCTGAGAATACCCGTAGACAAAAAGAGAAAAGGATAACAAAGAAGATTAAGCGTTACTGTCATATTTGGAGTATATATCTGGTTTTGATTCTTGTTGGAGCCTTATTTAGAACTCAAATAGATTCTATCAATTTTTCACCTTGGTGGTGGATCATCATATGTGGGGCAATTCTTTTTTCCGGCTGGCTAAACGGATGGGTCATTATCAAAAGTAGACAATCTAAGGCGAAAATTGAAAAGAATATCATATATTATTGTTGCTGTTTTAATTGTGGATTCAACTTATTATATGGTGTTGGGTTATCAATTATGACCTTCGTAACTGGAGATGTGCTTGTACTTGAACCTATGGGTTTTGCGATGTGGGCATTTCCAATACCGATCGGGGTTTTCTTTGGTTGGTTCTTTGGATGGGTAATGATTATCATGATATCTCCACGACTTTAGGATATTATAGGAGAGAAAAGGAAAAAACAATGCGGACAGGTCCATACAAACTATTGAGAGATTTTGCACAGAAACATCTGACCCCTATGACTAGCAGGTCGTGTTTATTCGTTATGTGTTAACCCACGCTAAATATAATAAGTGGAGACCTTGAGAAACATTATTGGTCTGCTATTGATAAATGCAGGAGTATAATATGTCAACCGAAAAACACGCTGCGCTTAATGTAGCACAAGTCAAATTTGAGCACAATATTCCGAAGGGCTCTGGATCCTTTGTAGCACTGGACATTTTAAAAGATGCAATTGGCAAATGCCAAGATAACACCATCGTAGCCTTAACAGAAAACGATTACGAGCAATTGGTAGTCCTACTCGAAGAATTAACGGAAGTGGTACGCGACAACGAAGATCATCTCCTTACTCCATTGATGCTATTCGTTTTTGGGCTCATTGAAAATTATGAACATAAACACATTCCAGAGTTAGCAGAACTTGGATAAATAAAAACCGAGTGTTCCAATAACCCTGACAGAAAAACGCTTTGCGTTGGACAGTAGACAACGTGCACCACCCCTACACAGGAGATTAGAAAATTGAAAGACAGGTTAATAGTCGCATTGGATACGGATGATGGTGAAGATATTGATTGGTTATGTGCAACGCTTGATGAGACAGTCCGTTGGTTTAAGATGGGCTTTCAGGCGTTCAGTGCGCTCGGAATGGAAGCGTTTCCATGGTTTAAACAAAACGGACATAAAACCTTTGTTGACCTGAAATTCCACGACATCCCGAACACAGTGGCACGCGATGTCGGCATGATGACAAAGCACGGGGCACAGATGATTAACATGCACGCCTCCGGTGGATTTGAGATGATGCACGCCGGAAGAAAAAGTGCGGAGAGCGTTGCCACTGAGAAGGGTATCCCGCGACCAATTCTGCTCGGTGTAACTGTTCTGACGAGCATTGACGAAAACGGCTTTCAACAGAACTTCGGTTCAGAACGGGAGCTTACAAAACAGGTCATCTATCTCGCACAGTTGGCACAGGAAGCGGGATTGAGTGGGGTTGTCGCATCGCCGTTAGAAATCGAACCGATACGAAAAGCATGTGGTCATGATTTTGTGATTGTCACGCCCGGTATCCGTCCAGCATGGGCATCCGCGGGGGATCAACGCCGTATTACCACGCCAGCGGAAGCGATCCAACGCGGCGCGGATTACATTGTTGTAGGGAGACCTATTATTGAAGCGGAGGATCCATTGGAAGCCACTGAAATGATCCTTGAGGAGATGAAAGGGGTATCGTAATTATGAATATTGTCTGTATCTGTTTGGACACGTTTCGAGCCGACATCATCGGTGAAGGCAAGAAATATAGCCATGTCCAAACGCCCAACCTTGATGCTTTGGCATCAGAGTCTGTCCGTTTCACACGAGCGTTTGGTGAGGGGCAGCCGACACTTCAGGTGCGTCGCGCCAACTTCACGGGGATGCGAAGTTTTCCATGGAGGTATAATTTTGATCGGCGTGGGCATTGGCACCATGCCCCGGGTTGGCATAAGATCCCACCCGAACAGGATACGATTGCCGAAGTCTTATTGGAACGTGGTTACCTAACGGCTCTTATTGCTGATACTTATCACATGTTCAAACCGACGATGAATTTCTCGCGAGGGTTCGCGCATTTCGACTTCATCCGCGGGCAGGAGTCAGATAACTGGCACAGCGGCGATCCAAAGTTGATTGAGGCGCAACTCCGAGAGCACGTCCGTGAACCAATCAACTGGCAGCGACATGCAGGACTCGTCAACTATCTCTTGTCGCAACGGCACCGACAATCGGAGGATGACTATAGTTGCGCCCGTGTCTTCCGTGCCGCCGCAGAGTGGCTACAAGACAACCACACCGTCGGTCCTTTCTTTTTATGGGTGGATAGTTTCGATCCACATGAGCCGTGGAATCCACCGAAATCCTATGCTGATCTCTATTTTTCAGACTATTCGGGTAAGGATTTCATCACGCCGGGCAGTGCAAATGAAGGCGACGGTCCTACGGTAGATGAACTTCGCCGAATTGAGGCACTCTACCTCGGTGAAGTGACGTTTGTCGATAAATGGGTCGGCGTGCTTCTTGACAAAATAGAGCAGTTAAACATCCAAGACGAGACGCTGATCGTTCTGATGTCCGACCACGGCACACAACTCCGCGATCACGGGAGTTTCGGAAAGGGACCGAACAAGTTACATCCCTTCAATACGCAATTGAACTTGATGGTTCGGCACCCGGAAGGACCCCATGACAAGGAGATTTTCGCATTCGTACAGAACCACGATCTAATGCCAACGCTCCTAAATTTGCTGGGTATTCCGTGTGGTTGGACAGATGGCGAAGATATGTGGCAACTCGTTACACAGGAGAAGGCGTTCCTCCGCCAACGGGTTATCACCGGTTGGGCAGGATTCATCACAGGCAATGCGCGCGGACGCGTCAGTGTGCGTGATGATCACTGGAATTTCTGCACTTCAGTCGGCTATCAAGATGAGAACGGCGATGAACTTTTCGATGTTCGAAACGATCCCGACGAAAAGGTCAACGTTGCGAGTGATCATCCAGCTATCGTTTCGGAACGACGACGAGAGGTCGAGGCGTTGATCGGACAACCCTTACCGGGACATTTCATTGAGGTCTGCGATCCTGGACAGGCACCGATGACGCAGTGGCTCCAGAAGAAGTTAGCGGAAATATAGCGATGAATAAGCGAGGTTCCTATCTTTACCCTAAGGGTTATGTATGAATTACTGCTTATTGTCATTTATGATGCGTTCCCAATCCCATAGCAGGATTGTGCCGTCCTCGCTTCCACTTGCCAGTGTTTTTCCATCCGGCGAGAACATCAACACACGGACAGATCCTTGATGTCCCCTGAGAGTCGCTTGCATCTGGTAAGCTGGATCTGATTTCCCCACCTGAATTACCCCATTTTCACTTCCGCTTGTGAGCGTTTTCCCATCCGGCGAGAAGGCTAACGCGGTAATGCTTTCAACAACATCATAAGTGCCGATCGGATGACCTGTATTGACTTTCCATAGATGAATTTCGTCTTCACCTCCACTGGCGAGTGTCTGGCTGTCTGCAGAAAAGGCTAACGCACTGATAGACTTCGTGTGCCCCGTGAGGTTCGATAGACTCTCACCAGTTTTGGTATCCCATAAAACGATGGTTCCGTCTTCATCCCCGCTTGCGAAGATCTGGCTGTTTGGTGAGAATGTGTATTCGCTCACAACCTCTATATGGCCTTCAAGTGCGAATAGTTGAGTACCTGTATCGGCCTCCCAAAGCTGGATCTTGTTGCTCGGTACCATGACTAAGCCTTTACCAGCAAGGATTTTACCGTCTGGCGAAAATACCAAGGGCCAGTAATGATCCAGGCGGTCTACACCTTCTAATGCAAACAGATGTTCTTTCGTCCCAGCATCCCATGCCTGTACCCCGGTGAGAAAAACACGTCCTACAAGTTTTTTGAAGTCTGGGGAGAATGAGAGTCCCATAACATTTTGGGGCGGTGTGAGGATAGCGTGTTGTGTGAAAGTTTCTACGTTCCAAACACGGGCCCTCGCTTCAATCGCATTATCACTGATGAGATATTTACTATCTGCAGAAAAGGCGACCGTGCCTACCCAATCGGTATGCTCTCCAAGAGCGGAGGATAACAGGTAGCGTCCAGTATCAATGTCCCATAGATGGAGACTACCATCGCTGCTAATACTGATGAGTTGTGTGCCGTCTTTAGAGAATTTTACGCTATGAACGTCATCCCGCTCCTTTGGTAGAATACCCTGCTCAAGATACTTGCGTATGTCGTCGACTGCTGCATTCGGATTGATCGCGTCATCGGGGGTTGGAAGATTCTTCTGTTCTGTGCCGGTGTTGACATTCCATAGCCGCATTGTCCTATCGCGACTCGCGGTGATGAGTCTCGTGCTATCTGGTGAAAACGTTATGTCACGAATTTTGTCAGTGTGACCTTTGAGACTTGTCTGGAGCGAACCAGTAGTGACATTCCACAGATGCACTGTGTGATCCCATCCACCGCCAGTTGCGAGTGTTTTACCATTGGTTGAAAAAGCGAGCAGGTCGATGGATCCCAAGTCTCTGCTATCGGTGTATAGCGATTCACCAGTATCTGCATCCCACAGACGCAGCGTACTTCCAGCACTTGCAAGGATTTTGCCATCCGGCGAAAACGCGATTGCGTTTACCGCACTCGGATGTCCTGTCAGGCCGGTGATGTATTTACCGGTGCCAACCTCCCATAAACGGACCACCCAGTCTCCACCTGCAGTCGCGATTTTTGTGCCATCCGGTGAAAGTGCGATTGCGTTAATTGAATCGGGGTGTTCATCGAGCATCGCGAACGCATTGCCTGTGAAGGTGTCCCAGACGTAAATACTTTTTCCGTGGGCAGACGCGACAATTGAAGCGTCAGCGGAGAACGTCAAGGCCTCCGGTGGTATTTTGGACAAATATCCATCTTTTTCTCCGATTTGAGATTCTGTGAACAGTGAGACGACTTCGCCAGTCTGTGCGTCATAAATCCAAATACCGATGGACGTTGACGCGACAACTCGTGTGTTGTCGGGTGAGAGTTTTATATTACTTAATTTGCCTTTTCCCAAACGGGCTTTCGCACCTTCAGGTAGGTGCCATTGTGTTGCAAAGTCCTGTGCGAAACCGTTGAGTAGCAGTAGGCCGAAAAGCAAAAAGCATGTGATATAGAGAAGGTGTATCCTTTTCATGAAACGGGACTCCTTTTTGAGGAGAGAATCTATATCCTATTTGTTAGCAAATTCCATGCCGATTTGGATGGAGCCATACTGAGGACTTTTAGCGAGAAACTGCACAAAATGGGGCATTCTTATATGCATAATTGCACGAAATGGGGCAGAATTGGTTTATCTTTCGTATTATGACTTTAAGACTTACGCAGACTGTGCTTCTGTAGCATAACCTGTGAGGGTGTGCCATGAGAACATCTGTGTTTTTTTAGGGTTCTCCTTCTCACAAAGCGTCCTGTGGCCAAAATTGCGTAAGTCCTGAACTTATTGCGAAAGGTCTCTGAAATCAAGTAGCATTCGTTTTCAAAGCACAGCCATTTTCTGTAGGAGGGATATCCGAATCCGGACTTATGGCTTATCTCATACAACCGACATTTATCCGTTAACCGCTGATAACTGATAGTCAACCCTATAAAAAACTTGATCTGGATTTTCGTTTTAAGTATAATATATAGAAAAGGTAATCAAAAATCCATTCTCTATCTTTGAAGGGAAAAATTATGGGAAGAAGACGCTCCAGAGTGCAATATTCTAAGGGTGAACTTATCGAACGCGAGGACTTTTCTGAAGATTTAGCCGCTTTCAAATTCCGTGTTGATAAGGATCTCCCATTTATACCGGGGCAGTACGCTACTATCGGTTTTCAGGTTGGCGAGAAGATTCTCCAACGTCCGTATTCTATCGTCTCCTCACCACACGAGCCGTTTATGGAGGTTTTCGTGGAATTGGTGCCGGAGGGTGAAACGACACCTCTGTTTTGGGAACTGAAATTGGGGGACAGTGTGTTTTTCCGGGAACGTCTCGTTGGAAGATTCGTTTTGGACACGGAAAGCGGGATGACACGCCACGTGATGGCCGGGACTGTCACTGGTGCTGCACCGTACATTAGTATCGCCCGGACACAGAAGATTGAGCAGGAACAGGGCAAGGCGAGTCTACATCAGATTTTAGCGATCGTCGGTGCGAGTCGTTCATGGGAACTTGGGTATTACATGGATGAACTTAACGAACTTGCGGCGCAGGAAGAGTGGTTCACATTTGTCCCGACGGTGAGTCGTCCGTGGGAGGATCCGGAATGGCAAGGCGAGAGTGGACGTGCTGAAGATGTGGTTCGGAAGTACGGCGATCAGCTCGGTTACGATCACACGAATGCGGTCGTCTACGCGTGCGGGCATCCACAGATGATCGAGAATGCGAAGGCGATCTGGGCGCGTGCACGTTTCCCTGAAGAACGGATTAAAGAGGAGAAATTCTTTGTGATTAAGGAGTAGTAGGGAGGAGTTTATACGGATAGAGAGGCATTACCGAAACAGCGGTGTTGTGCGGATAGAATGAGATTCGCGTGATGCCGCTGTTTTGCGTGGTGGATTCTGCAAGGCTCTATATATGCTGACGTATGGTTAATATTCGCAATAAGTAGATATGGGATTTCGTTATCGTTTCGTCGTTTTTACGAATCGTTGACCATTGATAACTAAAGATTCTCAGTAGGTGTGGTTTCCGAACCCCACCCATAAATCCCAAAACTACTTATTGCGTCCAAAAATCCCAACTCACGCAACCGGTCAATCCAGCGTTGTCGTCTTTCACTGCTCGTTGGATTTGCGACCCAATGCGGATCGTAGAGTGACTCGCCTGGTCGATTGAAGTGTTCGGGGCTCTTCGCGTTGCTCCGCGCACGGTTGCGTGTCGCAGCATCTTCTACTGCGGTTTTCGGATTGTTATAGTAGACTATCGTGCACATCCGCCGGTCATCATTACCACCCCAACTGGCATGCCAACACCGCATATCGAAAGCGACCACATCGCCCGGTTCCGATTTGCAAACATAACCCGGAACGTCACAAATTTCCAGTCCTAACTCGTTCAAATTCTCCCGCAGATCATTGTGCAATGGATTTTTGTGAGAACCAGGAATCAGTCGTAACGCCCCGCTTTCCGCGTCAACGGGTTCAAGATAATATGCAAATTTCACCCCGTAGCAATCCTGGGTTGGATCAACGTTATGGTCGGGATGCCAATTTGTATTACCGACATAACGGTTCGCATCCGAAACAACAAAAAAGACATCGTCTCCATATAGCTGCTCTGCCACCTCGCAGAACCGTGAGTCTTCTGGAAGTTCCGCGAAGAAGGGCGTTTCGGGTCCCATCATCGGCAGCCAATGTCGGCGCGTTCCATCGAAAGGGGCATGACGATATGCAGATGCCATTGCCGCTTCAAACTCCTCGTGTATTATATTCAGTTCGTCTTGGCTGAACACCTGTCGAAAAACGAGGAATCCCAAGGTGTTAAAGTGCTTAATCTGCTGTTCTGTGAGCATGATGTTCCTCCGCGTTTTATAGAGTTACGAATCAACAGGAACTGATGCGGTTCCCCAACTATTAATAAAATCTTCAACTCCGAAATCTACAGGCATATCGTTTGGATTATAGTCAGACATTCGTTGAAATCCGGGCTGATAGGTAGCCTCTGGTAGTTTCAATTTCTCATCAAGTGGCTGGAATCGTCTCCAGAGTTCGGTTATCTGTTCAGAAGTAAAGCGATTTCCGAGATAAACGATGTCTCGACCGTTCCCCCATAAGGTGGCAGGATTCGCCGGTGTGTGCTTCAAGTTATACAATTTGTCAGCCAGTTTTGAGAGCATAACGATGCTCACCATTCGCTCGTGTGGTGAGGGATGCAACGCCTCCAGTTCAGAGTGAAATCTGTCTGCATCTTCATCAATAATGGTATGGAAGATAGAGACTATCCGATCGAACTCCTGAAAAAAAAGCGCGTCCCATACCTCAAACTGCTCGCGTGCTGTATTTGAAAGATGGTGATAGAACCCCGGTTCCCAATGCCGCCAGTGCACATTGGGCAAAGCCGCAAATCCGAACGGACGGTAGCCCGGATGAAGCGTGCGCCGCATCTTACTGCTGTAATAACTCCCCCAGTGCAACAATAGATGTGTGTACACGACACCATCTCCAGCATTCAACTTGACAGGTATCCCATCTGGCAATGGAACAGATGGATTTTCTGCAAGTTGTCTGTGCTCCGCCTCGGTGTTCATCCGACGATGGCTGCGCGGAACAATCCAAAATACACTGTCGTCGTATAAGGCAATGTTCCATTGGAGATAACTCGGTCCATGGTGCTCCATATTTGAGATCATTCCGCGCAATGGAGCAGGCTCACCGGGACCAATATCTCTATGCCAGCGCATCGGCCCGGCATCCTGGCTCCCGCTACAGATGCAGGCGAACTGGTGTGGTACGATATGTTCCGCCTTCATCAACTGCTGGCTAACTCCCAGCGTATTTTCATGAAGCAGAAATTCGATTGCCGAGCCAGACATTTCATCGCAATCGGTGTCAAACTTCAAACGCGGTTGCGCAGAACTCTCCCAATCGCCGCCTTGTGGATCGGTTGGAAAACGTCGCTGTGCAGAAAACTCTTTTCTCCGATCAACCATATGTTCAATACTACGGCGCAACGGTTCGAGTTCTGTCTTCGGTACAACGGATCGCAGAATATTGTACCCCTCCTCTCTGAACTGTTGTCGATCGACTTGCATGATATGTTTTCCTCTTCCTCACACGAGTTTTAACGCGCGAGCTTTTGCTGTAGTTTCGGGCTATCTACAACCTCCCGATTTACAATCCATGAGGGCATTTTTCCAGAAGCTACGTTAATAATACTCCCACATGCACTCTTGGCGTTGCCCTCAAAGCATTCATCCGTCCAGCAAATACTGTGTGGAGTCACGATAACGTTGTCCAGACTTAAAAGCGGATCATCGTCGCTAATGGGTTCCTGTTCAAAGACATCCAGTCCAGCCCCTTGAATTCGTCGATGCTGAAGTGCTTCTGTGAGTGCTTTCTGGTCAACGATTGGACCGCGTGCCGTGTTAATCAGATAAGCCGTCGGTTTCATCAACCCAATGCGTCTCGCGTCAATGAGTCCGCGCGTCTCCTCGTTTAGTGGACAGCAGACACACACAAAATCAGCGGTTCGCATCAAGGTATCCAGATCGACGGGTTCGACATCTACTTCTGCCGCGTCAGCAGGTGTGATGTACGGGTCGTAGGTGATGTGGCGCATTCCGAAAGGTTTCGCTAGTTTAAACGCTTCTTTTCCGATATTGCCCATCCCAACAAGCCCAAGCGTTCTACCGACTAATCCCATCCCTCTATAGTTTTGTGTATTTCTCCAACCTCCCTCACGCGTGAGGCGATCCTTTATCAACAATTGGTGGCTCAGCGATAGAACAAGGGTCATGATAGAGGTGGCAACGGGACGGCGAACACCATCCGGAGCGATTGTTAGCAATACGCCGTTTTCAGTGCAAGCTCCAACGTCCACCTTATCATATCCTACGCCGAAGCGGGCAATGACAGTTAACTTATCAGCATTTGTAAATGTCTCTGCCGTAATACCCGCGCCCAATACTAGGAGGGCATCATAATCCTGTACCTGCTCAGCTCGTAATATCGGTGTATTCTCTGCAATATATTCCCAGTGCAGACCTGCTTCGTCAAAAAGAGGACCAGCGATGTCATCTAAATCGCAGGTGCCGTCGGGTCCCAAGAAGTCCCGCGTGACACCTACGCGAAATACAGATTTATCCATTTGCAATTCCTATCTATTTATCGTAAAACCCGAAAATGTCTGAATACTTTGAAAAGTCAATTCTCCTATCCTCTTATCAGGACAAGAGACACGTTGAGATTTCTTAACTCTTAATGTTTCAAATGTTTCATCGGCATTGCTGCCAGTCAAAAATAGGATTGATAGACCCAAGATTATAACTGCAACTCGATATTTCATCCTATTTTTCGATCCAAATTTGGCGGAAGTATTTCCAATTCAGGGGTTGAAGTTTGAGATTTTTTACCATTTTGTTAATCACTAAAATCTGTTTCGCATGCGCTAACGGAACCCACGGTACATCTTTGTGGAAAATCCGTTGTGCTTCTTGGTAGAACGAGACTCGTTCTTCCCGATTTGAGGTTGCTCTTGCTTGCTCTAAAACGGCTTGCATTTCATCGCTCCGATAAAATGCGATATTTCCGGCTGGCTTCTCTGCTGACGATTTGCTGAGGAGAAAGTAGAGGAAGTTATCAGGGTCCCCCAGGTCGGCACTCCATCCTAACATCGCGATGTCATGTTCTCCATTCTTTGTTTTCTCAAGATAAGTACCCCAGTCGAAGGTCACGATCTTGGTCTCAATCCCAACATTTCGGAGTTCAGATTGGAGGACCTCCGCAAGGGCGCGTCCATCAGGAATATAGGGACGCGGGACAGGTAATGCCCAGAGTGTTGTCTCAAACCCATCTGGGTATCCTGCTTCGGCAAGAAGTTTCTTTGCCAGTTCTGGGTCGTAAATGTAATCCTCAATTGAATCATCATAACTCCAGAGTGTCGGTGGAATCGGATTTTTCGCCGGGATTCCCAAACCTTGATATAGATGTTCAATAATTGCTGATTTGTTGATAGCGTGGTTAATTGCGAGTCGTACTTTTTGATTGTCGAAAGGGGATTTATCCATGTTCATCGCCAAATAGCCGATGCTCATGCCGGGCTGTGATAACAATTCCAACGTTTCATCAGCCTGAATCTGTTGCAAATCGTCCGGATTTGGGAACTCCATCGCGTGGATACTCCCTTGCTGAAGTTCAATCAGTCGCACTGAGTTATCAGGAATAGAGCGAATAATGACTCTATCTAATACAGGAGGTCCGCCCCAATAAGTGTCATTCGCTTCAAGCACGATTTTGTCTTTCCTATCCCATTGCACGAACTTAAAGGGACCTGTGCCAACAGGGTTATTGGAAAATTCATCGCCCCATTTTTTCGCCGCCGTGGGGCTAACAATGGAGAAAGGGGTTATGGCAATCGTGTAAATAAAGGGAGCATAAGCCGTTTTAAGGTGAATTTGAATCGTATCGTCATCAACTGCGATAATTTTGTCCACAATCTCTGACAACCCAGTTGCTATCCAGTAAATATAACTACCGCCAACTTTATGAAACGGATGTGTCTCATCGTGCTGTCGGTTCAGGGAAAAAAGAACGGCTTCGGCGTTGAAAGGGGTTCCGTCATGGAAAGTCACACCTTTCCGAAGGTGAAATGTCCATATCAAACCATCTTCTGAACTTTCCCAACTCGCAGCGAGACCGGGTTCAAGCTCGGTGCTTCCATTTTTGTATTGGACGAGCGTATCGTAGATATTATCGCAAACTTTGAAAGATTCTCCATCTTCCTCAAGTGCCGGATCCAATCCGACAGAATCACCACCACGACCGAATATGAGGGTGCCGCCGTGTTTTAGGTGTGAATCGGCAAAGATCGGGGAGAATCCCGCAAGTAGCGATATGAGAAGAGTGGAGAAAAGAACCCGTGTCAAAAATCTGTTTCTCATAAATTTCTCCGATGTTTAGAAAAGATATACGATCTATGATACGGAGTTTTCTGCAAAATGTCAACGGTTTTCGGTTATTGGGAACAAGAGGCTTTTGCGAAACGAGGGCATCTTTAACCAACAACTGACAACCGATATCAGGTTTGAAACTCTTTTTTTGTAAAAATCGTTTTATTAACTGGGGTAATTT
>RKRR01000151.1 GCA_007571305.1 Candidatus Poribacteria bacterium
AACTCCTTTTGGTGAAGAAAATGAAATGGATTTACTTCATTATACCAAAAGGGGTCTCTTTCTACAAAAAATAGACGAATATTTATCAAACTCACGTTACTATAAGCACGCAGGCTGACAGCCTACGCTACGCAATGCTGCGGATCCTGAACGTTTTTCAGTGAAAATGGGACAGGATGCCTCAAATCTTGTGAGTAGCAGCTTGCGTTAATTTTAACCCAAGTTGTCAGTTGTGTAGCATAGGAGACCATTGGTATCCTATGCCCTTTTGCACCGAAAATGACAGGGAATACACCCAATCTTTCGGAAAAATGAAGGATTTTCGCTGAAAAAGAGGGTTCGTGGCTCTGAAAGCATAGAGGTAAGCAATTTGGGTTATTCTAAGTGTTCATGACTTCAGATAAAGTCCGTTTTGATTCACAACTTCTGTCTGCAAGCGTGCATAGAGGTCACGATGGCAACGCGAAATAACCGATTCCTGTGAAAAGCCCAACTATCATCCATAGCCCTACCATCACGTATTCACCGAAAATCAAGCCGAACGCGACAGGTCGAATCTTCCTATACGTCGAGGCACCACCAAACTTAAGTGCCATATACTTAATAAACCATCCAATCAAAATTGACGACCACAGGTGAAAAGGTGGGTAGGTTGCCCCCAGCAGATAACCGATCGGATGTAGGGACCACCAGACGAAGTTTTGCCGCATCCAGAGCATAAAACCGGTAAATCCCGCACCAGCAATCATACTGTACACCTCATCCCATTTTGTCTCGATGGGAAATTGGATCAGACTGCTCATCCGTTGGAAATAGTTCCTCGGCGCGACTACGAAAGTCCAACTCTGCAAAAACAGAGCACCTTTGTCATAAATTAGCGTCAGTGAAGCGTAGACAGAAACAAGGAGGGCTACGACAATTGAGAGCCACAAGATCGGTACAACGCGACGGCGGGCGAGTTTCACTTCATCTGCCGCCTTGAAACTGTGTAGAAAGTTTGGCATCATAAATTCGCCCCAATCGCGTAGGAAGGTACGTTGGAAACTCAGAATCGCGAGACTCTTATGTCCTAATGCGTTGGAACCTAAAGTAATATCAATGTATTCCGATGGAAAAAAAGGAGCCTGCACAAGCAACAGTCCACCGTTCACTACCATCCAGGACAAAACGATTGATGTAATAAAGATAGAGAGCAGCGTCACAATTGCAACCCACGTTGTTACACCCGCAATGACCAAAAACACAACAAGAACAATAAACCCGAAGAGGCATCCGAGGAGTGCCACACGATACGAGATCGGTTCGTTTGAATCGTCTATCGGCTCTCCTCCTATAGTGGAATAGCGCGTCCTTGCATGTCCGAGACCAAACGTCTTCCTAAAAACTGCGATGATATGTTCACGCCCTATCCAGAAAACCGCGGGAACAAAAATGAGATAGCCTCCCATCACTTGACGGCTACAACTAATCCAGGGACCGATACTGAGTCCCATCGCATTCATGATGATATATTGGAGTTTGAAAAAGAGATAGAAGAACCAGAGGCTAAACGAGACCTCAAGCGTGAGTAAAGAGGCTATTCCTATAACCGAAAAATAGATGACGAATCGCATCGCGGGCCACCATCCGAGTGTATGCCACGGTTTTTCGGTGAAGACGGTGTAGATATTGTAAATAAGCGGAATCTCTGGCACCCTCGGAAAGTGGGCATGCAACCCGTTGATGAGGTGCAACACCACCGGCAGTATCATTCCAGCCCAAAGAAGTCTGTTTTTGAAAAAAGTGTTGAGCAGTGTGCCGCGCACCGGTTCAGCAGCAAGCTGTACCGGAATCTGAATTAAAGGAAACGAAAACCTTTCGCGTTCTACCCATTGCTTTCGGAGGATTGTGGAAAGACATAGCGTCGTAAAATAGAAGATCAGAACAAAAAGCCCCCAGACGAGCAAGGGTTTGAGCCAGAGCAGCCACGGAACGCTTTCGCCGGGAGAAATCCCTTCATAGAAGTCCGTTACGGCACGAGGTTCTGTTACGACGAGCCACTCTGGGACGTGTGGATGAAGTGTTTCTGCCCAATCATTCTCCGTTGTCGCAAAATACTGCAGGGCAACAAGCGAGGGGAGCAGAAACTGCAACAAACCCATTGACGGAATGCCGACTGCGACGATTAACATCATCCAGACAACGGTTAATTCCAGCGCGGAGAAGGCAAAACGCCCATTTCGCATCAACTTACGCAACGGCACATTGACAAGAAACACCAAAATGAGAAGCCCGAAAATTGAACCAACAGGGAGATGATTGCCCGCGATCTTGGTGTTTTGTAGGAAATAATTGTTGTAGGGTGTGATGGCACACATCACCCCTATCAAAAGCAGTCCAATGAGAATGGCAGGGAATCGGATTTTTTGGTTTTTTAACGCTGGGGATCTCGCTCCGATTGCTCCGTTGTCAGAATCGGATTTTTGATGGGTATTAAGCAACATCAGGGGTAATTATGAGGTCTCGACTTTGTGAACAGGGGTTTTAGCGGCAACTTCAACTCGCAGCCAAACGTAGATGTGTCTCCTGTTCTGAGGGTTGCCAATTTCAAGCCTTGCTTAACCTTCATCTCTCACGGAAGGATGATAGAGACAGGTTTCGGCATCGACCACACGGCCATCGGGCAGCGTGTACTGATTCGGGGTGCCTTTCCCCCACGACTCTTTGAAATCTCGACTTCGTTCTCTATCTGATGCTATTTGTTGCCGAACAGATCCCCATGAAAATCCGCTCATGAGTTGCTCATGCAGAGATGCCTCCAATTCTCTATACGCTGCCTGACCAGCAAGGTTATCGAATTCATCTGGGTCTGTTTCTAAGTCAAAGAGAATGGATTCATCTTCAGGAAAGGCGACATATTTATAGCGAGGGGTTCGGAGCATACGCATCGGACCTGTCGTCTGATTTGACCAGTACTCGGTAATGGCGGTGTCACGCCAACCATCAGCGTTACCCGACATCAGATTCGTCAGATCAGAGCCATCTAAACCTTCAGGGACAGGAACACCCGCTCTGGCACACAACGTTGGGAAGAGGTCGTTCAATTCGACAGGTGCTGTCACTCGTTCTCCGTGTGATTGCGACAGTCCTCTATCCCATACTATCAACGGCACGCGTGCAGCTGCTTCATAGTAACTTGATTTCCACCACTGTCCGTGTTCTCCTGCCATTTCACCGTGATCAGTGGTATAAACGATGATAGTGTTATCCAGTAAACCGTCGCGTTCTAAAAGTGTGAGCAGATCTCCAATCGTCTCGTCAAGGAATTCACAACAGGCGTAGTACGCCGCTCGCGCTTTACGAGCTTCTTCAAGTGGGATTTCCTCCGTTTTGAAGTTGTCCCGTAGACCTTTCGCGAAGCGATGTGTCTGCTCTAAGTGTCCCTCTGGCACGTTGGGCATATCGACATTATCGGGCCAATACTTATCAAAAAGCCGTTTGGGTGCCGTGAGTGGGAAGTGTGGACGACTATAACTTGCCAGTAGGAACCACGGATGCTTCGGTGGTTGTGATCTCAAGTATTCAAGTGTTTCCGTATTGATAACCCGTTCTTGCAGCATGCTGGACGGGATCTCAGTGATTCCAGCGAGTCGTGTTCGCTGTCGCGTAACAGACGGAGTTTTCAGTGGATCTGTTTGGTGACCGGCATACCCACGCAAATCGCCATAGGGTCGAGATTGGAAACCGTTGTTCTGTTCTCTGCCACCGAAGTGCATCTTCCCAATGAGTGCAGTCGAATAACCGTGCTGTGCAAAATGGGCAGGCATCGTGAGATGCTCAGGAAACAGAACAGACCCATTATTCCATGCTGAACACCGATGGGCATACTTTCCAGTTAGCATACACATCCGAGAGGGGGTGCAGAGCGGGACTTGGCAGTAGGCACTCTCAAAATAGGTTCCAGACGTTGCAAGTTGGTCAAGATTCGGTGTTTGGACAATAGAATTTCCCTCATACCCCATAGCGTGCGGACTATGTTCATCACTCATCAAAAATAGAATATTCGGTTTTTGTGCCATTAATAAAAAAATCTCCTTTTTCACCATTCATCACCGTTTCAGGCAAATCATTCGATCTCATTTCTCCCATTTAGTCTACACAACTTCAGAGCGATATGCAAGTGGATTTTTCGGTGAGTAGAAATACTGGAATACGCTAACTGGATGATCGGACGCGAATCTTTCTTATCCTGAAAAATCCATTAATCCTGATTCAGATGGGAAGAAACATGCGGAGGTCGCGCTTTGGATTTCGTTATACCCATTCGGATTGTTGGTAATACAGTCTCAGAAATATCAAGGGAATAGTCAAAAATCGTCCAACCTGAAGCTCCTAAGGAACGCGAGAGGTGAACCTGTTCAACCACGGCATCCGGTGTCAGCAGCGAATTAGTGGCAGTCGCACCGATACCTGGATAAATGGCTATCCCTTTCGGCATCAATGCAAGTTGATTAACTAACAACTGAGTGAAATAGTCTGTGTTCTCTGTATAATTCATTGGACATACAAAGTCGACATAACCTGCTTTTGCCCATGCGATCCAATCTTGTCCGATAGAAGTAACACACGCTGGATACGCACCGAAGACGGCTACAGAGAGTTTAATGTTAGGAGCTGCCTCTCGCAACCGTTTGTGTAGCAAGCGAACCAAACGCGTGATTTGTTGCGACCTCCACTCAATATACCTATCGCCATACTTTCCAGTATTCGGCAAGACTGCAGCGGGCCATTCGTCAATCTGCTGTCGCGTCGCAAGCACGAACCTTTTATGGCATTCCTCACAGTAACACGCATGACTTCCGGGATAACGGATATAATCCAGATGGATGCCATCTACATTGTAATTCGTTACAATCTCGAGGATGCTTTCTAATTCCAACTGGACGTTTTTGGGGTGTGATGGGCAGAGCCAATTGAGAGGGCTTCCGGTTGCGGAGACTTGGGTTCGTCCATCCTTCCGCATTTTTTCAACGAATCCTTTCGGCGCACCTTCTAAATTCCATGTAATCTTCCAAACATGTACCTCTAAATCGTACTTGCGGGCCGCTGCAACGCACTGTGCTAACTGATCTCCATAGTGCGTAAAGGTTTTGCTCTGTGGTAAGACTTCACTGGCATAATGCACCACCCCAGCCCACGCTACATTTGGAAGAACCATATTCACACCCGCCTCTGCTAATTCTTTGGCGGACCTGTCCCAATCCCCGGGATATGCGCCAAGTCCAGAATGATTCCACACGGCACGTCCCTCGGTTTCAAGGCTCACATGGGATAAGAAATAGGCGTTTGAAAATGCCTCACGGCTTGCGCGTGCTGTAGTTATCGCAGTACTGTAAGTCTTACTGTTATACGCGACGCGTGCTTTTTGCATCAAACGCCTTCCTGCTTCCAAAGCGTGTCCTGCTTCCGGCACACCACTTTCCTGAACAAATGCCTCTAAAGCCTTAATCCCATCTGTATGCCCTACAACAGTCATTGTCTCTATCGCTCTTTTGGCGAGGATCTGCCGAAATTCTGGAATGAGATGTCCTAAGAGCGCGGCGAGGAGTTGTGTCTTGGTTAGAATATCGTCTGGGAGGAAGATATGGCTGAAGAATAAACCGCCTTCGCCCATAAAAAGAGCAGGCAAACCTGTCGATTCTCCTACGCTATTGTACCAATACCCAATAACTTTCGTCTGAGGTGTTGTCGGTGCTGCGACTGTAATGTTCCATGATGCCTGTCTAATAGAGGTCGGCAAATCAGGTATTTCGGGGGCATTCAGATGAATCGAAGCGAACTGCCCAGGCGATTCCTCTTTTATCCAACCCGTTTGACGCAAACCTAACAGCGGTGCCACCGTATCCGCTAAGTTATAGGTCACGAAAAGTTTGCCACCACCTGTAACGAAATTTTCCAAGAGGCGTGTCGCCTGTACGGATAGGACAGCATTCAATGGGAGAACAACTAACTTACGGGGTTTGAGCTGAGCCTTAGAAAGCGATGATTCTTCAAAAGTGTCGGCAGTGAACCCGATGATACCGAGCATTCGGCTGAATCGCCTCGCAACAGACCGAGCATATTGAACGTCTCCCTCTGACACCCCGGCTGTGGCGGTCGGTAAGACAATCGCAATCTGTGCCTGCTGTGAGTTAGCAGGACTGAGACCACCGATACACCATAAAATCACACAGAGGAGCAAAACGATCAGGATACTGCGTCCTTTATTTTTTCTTTCGATTAAAAACATTACCTATTTCCCTCAGCACTTGTAGCCGCAAATTCTGGGTTTGCTCTTTTAACAAGAGGTGCTTCCTCGGTTTTCCCCAAAAACTTCTCGATACCCTGTGCGATAGCATTCGCAATTTTATGTTGATAGGCCGATGTTGTCAGTTTTCGTCCTTCCGTAGGATTCGATACAAATCCGGTCTCGATGAGGATAGCAGGCACGTTTGTTCCAATCAAAACAACAAACCGTGCGTGTTTGACCCCACGGTCAACTGCACCAGTAGCTTGGACCAATGCTTGTTGTACGTGTTTCGCCAACCGCTTGCTGTCCTCGATTTTGCTTTGCTGTATGATCCCCTTCAGCAGTACTTCCAGTTCTTGAATACTGTAACCGGAGTCTGCATTTTCTCGCGCTGCAATATCTTCTGCGGCTTTGTCCGTACTGGTGACACTCATATAGTAGGTTTCAATACCTTTTGCTTTAGGGCTCTCACTGCCGTTTGCATGAATACTCAAGAAAAGGTCGGCTTTGCGTTGGATTGCGAATGCAGTGCGCTCCTTGAGTGGAATAAAACGATTGGTATCACGGGTCATCAGAACAGTGTACCCCTTTCTCGTTAGTACCTCACGAAGTTTTTCGGAGATGCTGAGAACAATGTATTTTTCTTTTAAAGCACCTCTCCCCAATGCTCCTGGGTCTTTGCCGCCATGACCAGGGTCAATCACAATCGTTTTCGCGGTTAATCCAAATTCACGAGTAAGGGACTCGGGGGTCAAAGGTTTTTTCTCTCCAGCGGTAGTTTCTTTCGTTTCAGGAATGGTTCCCTTCGTTCCAGGGGTAGTTTTTTTCGCTCGAGGAATGGTTTTTTTGGTTTCAGGAATAGGTATGGGAGGGACGGGTTGAGGTCTGGATTGCGTTTGTGCTTGAACCATCCTTTCAGGAGTCGATACTATCGGTTTTCGTTGTATTTTAAACGGTTGCGTTCTGAGAGGTTGTAGTTCCTGAGTGGCAGCAACAATAATTTTTCGCTCTGCTGAAGATCCAATAAGATTCGTATAGAGCGTTTCGGCGCGTGTGAGGTAACCTTGCCTCACATATACGCGAGCTAATTCCAATTGGGCGCGGTCGGATACTCCAGAACCTGCATAGCGACTCTCTACAATCTGATATTGTGTGATGGCTTGGTAATCGTCTCCGATATAGGTATAGCATCGTCCCAACCAGTAGTGTGCTTGTGGAACATACCGCGAGTTAGGATAGCTGCGAACCAGTTTTTGGAACGCTTCAATCGCATGCTGCGGTGCTTCAATATCACCGGCTTTAATGCTCCAAATCCAACTGGAAGCGATCGCGTATTGTGCATCATCCGCTGTGGGTCCTGTCGGATCTGCATCAATAGTTTCCTGAAACTCTGAAATAAGTGCACGCCACTCTGCGGCAGTCGCGTGTTTTTCGCCGCTCACGTACGCACGATGGCGCAATGAAACCGATCTATAACGCGATACAGTAGCACATCCCGAACATAAGACACCTAACGCCAAAATCAGTAGACAGCAGAGAGACCGTCCCGCAGATTGTTTCATAATATTCGCCTCTAAAGTTCTACATTTTTTTGATGATCGTTAAAAAAATACGCCCACACTTTGCAAACGAAATATTTGGAGGTTTCGTTACTAAAAAGTGCTGTCTATTGATTTCGCAATATCTTCGACAGAAAAGCCTAAGAGCAACTCACTCTTAGGCTTTTCTATCAGCGGACTGATTGGGTTGGCTGTTGCTGTCCAAATCTATCTATGATAGAAACAATTTGGTATCCGCTCTTAATATTGCAAAATCCTCGAAAAAATTTAACGATCTTCTGGATTTCAACGATCAATCACACTCTTCTTTCTTTGACAAAGCGGAATTTTGCTACTTTTCTTATTCATGCTATACTCATGTCTTAGAACCCTTTTCCGATATGATACAAGGAGTACCAATGGAACTGACTCCCCAAGAAATCCAACTGTTTCGCCATAACGGCTTTATCAGATTTCCAACACAACTCTCTAAGGACCATGTGGAGGCACTCAAATCCGCTGCCCTGAAAGACATGGCAGAAGGCGTGGAACCTGTTGCTCGACAAGACGGTAGAATCATCCGAATCTCCGCAGTTTGGCAGCGCGGTGGCATCTTTCAAGAAACGATCACTTGCGACGAAATCCTCAATCCATTGGAATCATTATTGGGTTCGGATATAGAATTTGTGCTGAATCGTCACAACCATATCTATCTTCGAGATGCAGGTTCAACACATTCGCTTGAGCTGCATCGCGATGTCCGCCATTGGTCCCGGACGATTGCAACTGTCCTAATTTATCTTGAGGACACAAACTTAGAGAACGGTTGCACACGGGTTGTTCCAGGGTCACACCATCTGCCTGCATTTGCGAACCTCAACGACGAAAGAATTCAACAAATCGCGGCAAGCCAAGCCATCCCCTTACCGATGCCAGCTGGTGGTTTGCTCGCTATCGATAGCATGATAATCCACTCTGCGGGGATTAACCACACAGACAGGACGCGGATGAGTATGACCCTCGGTTACCACAGTCCTGATGAACTGACATGGGAAGACAACCCCCGGAGAGTGCTTGTGCGCGGCGAGCGACCCTACCGCGGAAACGACAAACCACGTGAATGATTCTGCCGGAATTGGGTTTATAGCGCATGAGGATCCACCCCCAAAGTGCTCCTGAAATATTGCTTTTTGAACAAAGTTATGCTTTCTGATTTTTCTGATGAAGAGAAAAAATTTAACAACAAATCCGGTGCGTTTACAAACCGCACCTACCGAGCACGGAAAAATATAGAATTACCAAAATATTTATTGAATCTTCAGGAAAAAATACGATTTTTCTTGACAAACAGAAAACTCTGTGTTATACTTAATAACGTCTTTGCTGTAGGTTACAGGTTCAAGTTCTATCTTGCCTACCTGCAGTAATTGCCGTGAAACGAAAACCGTTCGATGACGAGATTGAAAGAGATGATACCCAAATCTCATTTGGGCGGGTAGCTCAGGTGGCTAGAGCGACAGCCTTACA
>RKRR01000011.1 GCA_007571305.1 Candidatus Poribacteria bacterium
ATGCTACGAAGTGCCTCCGAATCCTGAACCGTTTCAGTGAAAAATGGGACGGGATGCCTAAAATCTTGTGAGTAGCCACTTGGGTTAGTTATGATGTAATTTTCCAAGTAGCCCCCTCGCGGGTGTCTTGGATTTCAATGTTGAGTTCTTTAAGCCTGTTCCGAATTTTATCGGATGTATCCCAATCTTTGCGACTTCGTGCCTCCTGTCGGACCTCTAACAACAATGCAATCAGTTGATCGCGTTGTTCTACGTTGCTGTCATCATGGGCATCCACACTGTAAATTCCAAGTACCTCACAGGCTTCAGTCAATGCTTGATATGCTTGCGCGAAAATGGACACATCTGCCCCATCAGAAGTGCTGAGCGATCTGTTGACTTCGCCAACGAGCGTGAAAATTGCCCCGAGTGCCTGCGCCGTGTTGAAGTCTGTATCCATAGCATTGGTGAACCGAGACTTCATCGTTTGGATTGCCTCCTGAAGCGGAAAGGTCCCGGTTTCGCTCCCATTAAACTGCCCATCGTACTTTTTCAATGCATCTAAACAGTTGTTTAAACGCCTGAGAGCCCCTTCTGACTTCGCTAAACTCTCTGGATTGTAGTCAAGCGGATGCCGGTAGTGCGCCGAAATCAAGAAATGACGGATCACTTCGGTGGGATAATGGTCAAGGGCATCGCGTAGAAGAATAAAATTCTGTTCCGATTTGCCCATTCTCTTGCCATCAATCTTTAAAAAAGCAACGTGCATCCAGTAACGTGCGAAGGTACGTCCCGTCGCCAATTCGCTCTGTGCTATCTCATTTTCGTGATGTGGGAACTGTAAATCTTCACCACCTGCATGGATATCAATAGTCTCACCGAGATGCTTCATCGCCATGGCAGAGCATTCTATGTGCCATCCGGGTCTTCCTCTACCCCATGGACTCTCCCAAGAAGGCTCACCCGGCTTCGCAGCCTTCCACATATCAAAATCCCGTGGATCTTCCTTCCGCTCATCAATTTCAACGCGCGCACCGGCGAGCAGATCCTCTGGCTTCCGATGTGACAATTTTCCATATTCAGCAAACTGATTCACGCGATAATAAACACTCCCATCAATGACATAAGCCGCACCCTTATCAATCAGGGTCTGAATTAAACTTATCATCTCTGGGACGTGCTCGGTTGCTTTCGGATGGACATCCGCGGGATGGATACCGAGGCGTTGGGAATCCTCAAAGAACGCCTCGCCGTTCTGATGTGCAAGTTGCTTTGCACTGACACCTAACTCTGCCGCACGATTGATAATCTTGTCATCAATATCTGTCAAATTCTGAACCAGTTTGACTTTGTATCCTCTATACACCAAATAGCGACGAATAATATCTGTCACTAAAGCAGTACGTGCATTGCCCATGTGAATGTAATCGTAAACAGTCGGACCGCAACTGTAAATAGATACCTGTCCGGGAGTTAGTGGGACAAAATCTTCCAATTGCCGGCTCAGTGAGTTATAGATTTTCATATTTTTAATTTATGGGATCCTGGGCTGCCTTCCTTTCGCAGGTCTCCTATAGAGAAAACCTGTGGGACAATGTTTCAGGCAGGTTTTCGATTGGATTGCGACTGGATTTAGGGATCGGTGCCGTCTTTTTTTATGTGTAACTGACTGCTTCTATGCCTCCGTCAGCTGAGAAAGGCAGGCGATAGCGTGAGCGACAATCGCTTTCCCTTCACCGACAACCCCCAATTCTTCCGCTGTGGTAGCCTTAACGTTCACCTGCGACATGGCAATATCAAGCGTTTCAGCAAGTTGTGTGCGCATCTCCAAAACGTAGGGTGCCAATTTCGGACTCTGTGCGATAACCGTACTGTCTATATTCTCAACCTCGTAGCCGCACTGCCTCACTTTCGCAGCTGCATCTTCAAGAAAAATAAGACTGTCCATTCCCTTATAACGATCATCTGTATCAGGAAAATGTGTGCCAATATCACCGAGTGCAGCTGCGCCTAAAATCGCATCTACAATTGCGTGGGTCAGGACATCCGCATCCGAATGTCCTAATAATCCCAAATGATATGAGATCTCAACACCGCCCAGAATTAATTTTCTATCAGAAACCAACCGATGAACGTCGTAACCAATACCTACTCGCATTCTTTCTTTTACATCTCACAAAGTTATCAGTTGACGGGTTACCGACAACCAATAACCGAAGACTGATAACCCTCTTACCAAAGCGTAGCATCTGAGATCAACACTTCAGCCACTTGTAAATCAACGGGTGTCGTTATCTTTAGATTCGCGTAACTTCCCGTCACTAATTTAACAGGAAAACCGAGTTGTTCAATGAGAGAGGCATCATCAGTGGCAGTGAGTTGGCGAGCTTGTGCTACTTGATGTGCCTCTTCTAAAAGAGATTTCCGAAAGACCTGAGGTGTTTGTACCGCCCAAAGTTGGTCACGTACCGGTGTTTCAACAATGAAACTGTCCTTGTTGGCGACCTTGATTGTATCCTTGACTGGCACAGCAGCAACAGCCGCTCCACATTCATCCGCCGCGGTGAGGCACGCGAAAATGACCTCATCCGTTACAAATGGACGCACCCCATCATGGACAATTACAAAATCAACATCTGCTGACAGAGCACGTACACCGTTATAGAGGGACATCTGACGGGTTTCTCCTCCCTCAACAAGTTCCTGCACCTTTGTAAATGAATAGGGACGCAACACAGCGGCACGACACTCATTAAAATCGGTTTGGTCAACAATAACGAAAATCTCATCCACAGCACTGTTCTGCTCAAACCGCTGAATCGTATGTGCCAAAATCGGTTTTTGTGCCAATTTTAAGTAAGGCTTTTTAACTGAATGCGCCATTCGGCTCCCCTTACCAGCCGCGGGGATAAGAGCGCATACCTTGCCGTTCATCAGTGTCCATTTCATTTTCTTTAATTCGCGTGAAAATCATTTGACCGGCACTCGTCCGCAACATCTGTGTAACTTCAACGTTAAGCGTCCTCCCGATGTACGGCTTCCCATCTTCAACAATCACCATTGTTCCATCATCAAGATAGCCAACGCCCTGATTCGGTTCCTTACCCTCCTTCAGGAGCAGCACTTGGATGACCTCGCCGGCAATGACGACAGGACGGACAGCATTTGATAATTCGTTGATATTGAGGACCTTCACGCTCTGCAATTCAGCGACTTTGTTGAGGTTTAAATCATTGGTGATAATCGTTGCTTCGCACTTTTGTGCAAGATGGACCAACTTCGCATCAACCTCCGGCAAATGTGGGACTTCTTCCTCCGATATATCAACATCAATCGTTGGATTGTTCTGAAGCGCACGGAGAATATCGAAACCGCGCCTCCCTTTATTTCTCCGTAGAGGTTCCGTTGAATCCGCAATATGTTGCAACTCATTGAGAACAAACCGGGGAATGACAAGCGTGCCTTCAACAAATCTCGTTTGACATATCTCAAGAATTCTGCCATCAATAATAACACTTGTGTCTAAAATTTTGAAGTTACTTGCAGCTTGAACTGAACTTGACTCGTCAGAACGAACTGACCCATCGGATCCCGACAGCCGGCTTAAACCGAATGTCATAGAGAGATGGAAACCAGCCATCATACCCACGTAACCCAGACTGAGAACAATCACTATCTTTAAATTACTATCAAGTTGTGAAAGCAGAGGTAGTATAATAAGAGAAACTAACAGACCTACAGCGAGTCCTATCAGACTCGCAATGATGCTACGCACACTCGGTGTACGCAGACAAATTTCTGTCCCAACAAGCAGAAGGGCAACGATAAATCCGACACCCGCTGCGATCGGGGACCTGTAGACTATATAGCAGCTTGCCGAACTGGTAATAATAAAAAAGAGACGGATACCCCAAACTTTCATTCTCTGCACTCCATTGTCCGCAAGTGTGTAACTCAAAAAATGGTGAGGTCAAGTGTGATTGTATTACAGCAAAGCTCCGAGACTGTCATATACGTCGCTAACACCTACAAGTTCAATATCCTCGTCAATTTCCAAGCCTTTCCGGTTATATTCGGGAAAGATTACCCGTTTGAAACCTAACTTCGCGGCTTCTCGAATTCGTCTCTCAACATGCGTCACTGGACGTATTTCACCACCAAGCCCTACCTCACCAATCACAACAGTCTGCCGATCCACAGGGAGATCGCGATGACTTGAGGATATCGCCATCATCACACCCAGGTCTATACCGGGTTCATCAATGCGTAACCCACCAGTAACATTAACAAAAACATCAGAATCCCCAACGTTAACGCCTACCCTTTTATTGAGTACTGCAATGAGCAAAGCAATCCGGTGTCGGTCCACCCCCGCTGCTGTATTGCGAGGATTTCCATAATGCGTAGGCACAACGAGTGCTTGCACCTCCATGAGTAAGGGGCGGGTTCCCTCTATACTTGAAACGACGACGGATCCCGAAACTTCTTGCTCCCGGTTGCTTAAAAAGAGTTCTGATGGGTTCAGGACATCCGTGAGACCTGCACTCTGCATCTCAAAGATTCCGATCTCATTCGTGGAGCCGAACCGATTTTTAATCGCTCGAAGGATGCGATAAATGTGGTGTTGTTCGCCCTCAAAATAGAGGACAGTATCCACCATGTGCTCTAACACGCGAGGCCCTGCAAGTGCTCCTTCCTTTGTCACATGCCCGACTAGAAATATTGGAATATTCCGATTCTTCGCACAAATTAGGAGATGCCCGGCACACTCACGAATCTGAGTGACGCTCCCAGGTGCAGATGGGATACTCGACAAATAAACCGTTTGTATAGAATCGACGATGACAACCTTCGGTTCCCGCGCTTCAATATACTTTTCAATCTGCTCCAAATTGTTTTCACAGAGCACATAAAGCGTATCAGATTCAACGCCGAGTCGGGTCGCACGGAGTTTCGTCTGGCTCACAGACTCCTCACCGGAAACGTAAAGTACATCTCCATAACTCCGGCTTAACGCATCACCGGCTTGTAATAATAACGTAGATTTGCCTATCCCTGGATCGCCACCAATAAGGACTACAGAACCTGGTACGATTCCACCACCAAGTACTCTGTCAAACTCCGACATCCCAGTGAGATGCCGCTCTACTTCGCTTGCTGTAACGTGCGAAATAGGTTCAGGTTCACGAGATATTTGTCCGATATCACGATGTTTCGATTGCGTGGTGAGTGTCTCTATTTCTTCAGCGAAACTTTGCCAACTCCTACAACTTGGACACCGTCCCAGCGTCTTTGGCGTTATATAGCCACACTCTTGACAGACAAATTTGCGTTTTTCTCGTGCCATTTTTTTAATGACTTTCGGTAAAAGGATTTATTTATAGTAGATTCCGTAATTACTTGGACACTCGTAGTGTCGTGTGAACTCGGAAGTTATATGTTCTAATGGGGCACAGGCTAACAGCCTATGCTACACGTGTGAATTTATTTTCAGATTTTACTATAAACCTAAGTTGCTACTTACGCAGTTTTAGAGATGCATCTGCTATTTTCACTGAAAAACGCTCAGGATCCGCGGCATTTCGCAGCGTAGGAAACCGTCAGTCTCCCACGTGCGAAGATGCACAACCTAACAGGTTATGCTACAAAGGTGGTAACTTGGGTTATATTATTAACGCTACCACTCGCCACCGAAAAAGCGAAATCCTGTCGTCCAGTGCCGCTCACCGATCAAATTCTCTCCGCCAATCAGGAATTGTCCGTATCGGAAGAACCTGAACGCCACTTCTGCGTTCAACTCCGGTTCACTGCTTGTCAACCCTACACCTTCAACACTAACTCCGAAACGTCGGGACCACAACCACAAATCCAGTCCTGCGCCGACTTTGGAACGTATGAACCCCGCACGCGCCTGAAGGAAATCCGTCACATCATGTGCATACTGAAACTCAAGCTGAATCTTCTCATCCCGAACACCTATCCCTAACCTATAGCGCGCATTCGGGTTTGGAGAGAGTAAAAATGCCAATTCGTTGTGGAGTCGCTCTTCGAGACTCAGATAGCGGAGTTCATAATCCCAGCCAAATTCCGGTAAATCAAATTGTTCCAGCTGCCTCTCAGTTCTTTGAGAGAGGTCTGTTACTGCACGCATCGTTTCGTCGACATTTTGCAAACTTCGTCGGACATCTTCAAGCGGTTCAGGTGTGTTTAGCAATTGTGCAACAGTTCCCTCCCCTTCGTTAAGGGTAGTAAGAAAACGATTGACACCTGCCTCCAGAGCAGCGACCGAAGCAGTCGTCGCCTTCAGGTTTTCTAATATTGGTGCGATATTGGCTTCACCCTTTTGAATAGCACCACTACTTTGCGAAACGAGGGCAGAAACCTGTGCGGCTAATGTGTCGAAATCTGATCGGAAATCCTGTGTTATCTGTCGAAATTCTGTCGTCGTTGCGCGAATATCGGTAAAAATAGTGTTGAGTTTCGGTGAATTCTGATTCAGGAGCCTCAAGAGTTCACGTGTAATGTCACTTATTTGACTACTCACCATCAGGGAATCACCCTCCAACTGTGTTATAAGGTTATTTACCTTTACGAGGGTATCCTGAAACCGCCTATCGTTTTCTAAGGCGAGTTGTGTCAAAGTCTTTACCGTCTCTTCAGAATCAATGCTTAACTTCTCAATCGTTTTTCCAGTGAGTGCGACGACCTCCCGAATCTCTTTGATGGCGAGTTGAATCGCTTCTTGGTTCGCTTGGAGCACTTCATTCGCAGCTGTTGTGAGTTCAATCGCCTGTGTCATACCGGCACTTGTCTGCTCAAGGAGCTCCAAGGCATTCACAGGATCTTTTCCAACAATCGGCAAGTTCGCTGGTTTTAAGGTAGGGTTCCCAATCGGTCCATTGTCAAGTGCTATATAAATTTCACCGACAAACCCGTTCATAGAAATTCTGGCACTACAGTCCTCTCGCAACCATTCAAACGCGTTCTTGACTTTCGCCTTGATGTGCACATTATTGGTATCAGGACGGAGCTGAATAGCCGTTACTTTGCCAATCGAGACACCGTATAAATAGACCCCTGCCCCGACATAAAGCCCATTGACAGAACGAAATTGAAACGTCAATTCATCACCAGCAGTTGCCCACGGCCAATTCTCAGCATTCGTCAGAAGAATTGTCAGAAAAACGATTGCGATAAGAACCATCACACCGACTTTTACAGAAGCTGTCCAAAAGTTCATGCTATCTCCCCAAATACGTTTTCAAAATGGGATTTTCCATGTTGAGAATCTGGTCTGGTGCTCCAAATAGAATGAACTGTTGCAAAATGGGATCGTCGATGTTGATCATCTCATCTGGACTGCCGTATGCAATCTGCCGACCTTCATGAATCATAGCCATTCGGGTTGCGACACTAAAGGCACTGTGCATATCATGTGTAACCACAACGGAAGTGACTTGTAGCCGCTCGTGGAGATCTCTAATCAGTTGATTAATTTCGGTACAGGTAACAGGGTCAAGTCCTGTTGTAGGTTCATCGTAAAAAATAACCTCTGGATCAAATGCCAAGGCGCGTGCAAGTCCAACCCGTTTTCGCATACCACCACTTAATTCAGCAGGACGCAAGTCTTGAACACCTGCTAAATCAACAAGGCTCAGTTTCTCGTCAACAACCTTATGCATCTCTTGCTTATCGAGATCTGTATGCTGATCCAGCATAAAAGCGACGTTCTCCGCCACAGTCATAGAATCAAAGAGGGCAGCAGACTGAAAGAGCATCCCAATCCTTCGGCGAAGGGTATTCAATTTTTTCCCATTTAGGCTCGATATTTCCGTTCCATCAAACCAAATTTCACCGGAATCGGCGGATATCAATCCTGTAATAATCTTGAGGAGTACACTCTTGCCACACCCACTTTGTCCCATAATCACGAGCGTCTCACCCCGCGGAATTTCAAGGCTTAGTCCGTTTAAAACGTTTTTGCCTCCAAAAGTTTTGGTGACATTTCTAATTGAAATCATCTTTTTAAGTACGGGCTCCTGGGCTGCTTTCTTAGCTCAGGACTTACGCAATTACGATCATAGGCCGCTTTGTGAGAGGAAAAACCCTAAAAAACACAGATGTCCTCGCGGCACAACCTAACAGGTTATGCTACAAAAGAGCAGCGTGCGTAAGTCCTATTAGCTATAGCTCTTGGTTAAAATTATACCAATCCCAAAATGTTAAAGAGTATGTGGTTCAAGACAAAATCTAAAACGAGAATCGCGATAAGAGAGATTACAGCAGATCCAGTTGTAGCAATTCCAACACCCTCTGCCCCGCCTGCCGTTGAGATACTAAAACCTTTATAGCAGCCGACCGCCGCAATCGCCATCCCGAAAGAAGTCGCTTTAATCAAACTAATGAGAACGCTTCCGACAAAAAGATTCTTCTGCACTTCCAAGAGAAAAAAGGAGCCATTCACATCGAAGAGTGTAACAACGGCAACAAAACCGCCGCCGATACCCGCAAATGTCGAATAGATGGTAAGCGTCGGTAACATGATAGAGCACGCGAGAAAACGCGGCACAACCAGATACTTGACAGGATTTGTGCCCATCACCTTAAGCGCGTCAATTTGCTCGGTAACCTTCATCGTTGAGAGTTCAGCAGTAATCGATGCCCCGATACGTCCAGCAAGCACAAACGCAGTAATCATCGGACCGAGTTCTTTCACGACCGAAACGCAGACGAATCGCGCGACCGATCCTTCCACCGCATAAGGTTTGAGCTGAATGTACCCCTGAACACCCAATACCATCCCCGTGAAAAACCCGGAGACAATAACAACCGCCAAAGAATTGAAACCAATCAACAACAACTGCTTAACTAACAGATCGAACTGAAAGGGAGGACGGAAAATTTGAATAAGTGTTTGAAAGAAAAGCGTAAATGCGTGCCCTATCTCGGAAAGCACCTTGTGCAGCCGGGTCTTAACTAAATTAGGGAAACCTCCAGAGGCTTCATGTACAATGGGCTGCTCCATATTTTTTATTCTAACAGTTATCAGTTATCGATTAAAAAAGGTTCTGATTTCAGCAAACATCTCTTACCTGAAAATCAAACTAAAAACGTAGTGTACTGAAAGCCATCTAATTGGGATTTTCAAAGCGCATCTCGTTTTTGTTAAAATAAAGAATGACCGTTCCCGTGCGTCCGTTACGCTGTTTCTTAATCATGATGCTCGCTTCGACCCTGTCTCCAACCTCTTCATCTTCATAATAGTCATCCCGGTGTAAAAAGGCGACGAGATCGGCATCCTGTTCGATTGCCCCGGACTCCCGTAAATCTGAA
>RKRR01000200.1 GCA_007571305.1 Candidatus Poribacteria bacterium
TGTTGGAAACCAAACCTTCGCTGAAGTTCTCTGACCTTCAGCAAATCAACGATGTACCAAGGCTTTCTCAGTCATAAACTTTTTTCAAACTCACGTTATAGTAGATTCCGTAACTACTTATACACTTGTAGCGTCGTGTGAATTATGAAGTTATATGTACTGGCACAGGAAACCAACGGCCTCCTATGCTACAAGTGTGAACCTGTTTTCTGATTTTACTATTAGAGGCACAGGCTAACAGCTTCCTATGCTACACAACTGGCAACTTGAGTTAGTATAGAAAACCAAACTTGAAACGGAGTTTCAAGCGGAACAAGGGAAAATTAGAAAACATGCAATCGAATGAATATCCGCTCGCCGAGATATGGAAAACACGTGCGAAAACCCAGCATACTGTTGTTGGGATTCAGACATGGCACGTCAACCTAAATCCACGCGCAATGCCCAGTTTAGGGTTCGCCAAAGGACAGTGGCAGAAACCTGCTACCCAGACAGCGCATGTCGATTGGCGAGGGCCCTTCGCAGCACAAGCCGGCGCATTAATCGTCGAAATCACCACTGATAAGGGGTTGAAAGGATACGGTCTCGGAGGAGGAGGACTTGCCGGCGCACTGATTATAGAGAGACACCTTCAGAATTTTGTTCTCGGACGTGATCCGCTTGATGTTGAGGAGGTTTGGGAACATTTGTATCATATCACCTCGATCTATGGACGACGCGGCTTGGTAATTTACGTCATGAGCGGCATAGAACTCGCGCTTGTTGACCTATGTGGGAAGATTGTGGACGCGCCTGTCTATAGCCTTATTACGGATACACCACACCTTAAAATTCCTGCCTACGCCACCGGTGCTGATGTTGGCTATTACGCTGAGAACGGGTTCACCGCTTGCAAGTTACCGCTCCGCAATGGGCTCGCTGAGGGTGAAGATGGATTTACCCAAAACATTGAGATGATACACACCGCACGAGACGCTGTCGGAACGGAAACAGAATTGATGGCAGATATCTATCTCCGTTGGGATGTGGACTATACGCTCCGTTTCGCAGATGCCGCCACCGATGCGCGCCTCAAATGGATTGAAGAACCTATCCCACTTGACGACTATGCAGGCATGGCACAGTTGGTACGTGAAGTTCAACCCGCTTGGATTGTCTCCGGCGAGCATGAATTCACAAGATACGGATTTCGGGAGTTGCTGCGTTGGAAGGCGGCGGATATGATTCAACCGGACATCAGTTGGGCGGGTGGTTTCACGGAATGTCTACGTATCGCGCGTGAGGCCGCTGAACTGGGTATTCCGACATGGCTCCACCAAGCAGGAACACCGTGGGGATTGCATCTCACTGCTTGTCTTCCGATGCCGTGTATGGCAGAGACCTTCGGTCCTTCCCGTGATGGAGTTGAAAACGAATTATATCGCCGCTTACGACCTGTACCTCATAATGGGTTTTTCACCCTCAGCGATGCCCCCGGTTTCGGTGTAGATTTAGACGAGGAGTTGTTAGAGGCATACACAGTTGATCGGTTATAGACGGGTTGCATCGGACGCGGTTTGAAACTCATATTACACAAAAATAGTGGAGATTTCAAACCGCTCCAGCAGGAGAATATTTGGGTGAGTTTTAATTTCTTATAGTAGATTCCGTAATTACTTGGACACTTGTATCGTCGTGTGAACTATGAAATTACCTGATGCACAGGCTGACGGTCTCCTATGCTACAAGTGTCAACTTATTTGCGGATTTTACTATAAAACCTGTTCTGTTTAACCGAATAGTTCATTCGTGATGTGCCTCTGGTTAAGAGGCCGGGCAAAGAGACACAGATGTCAACTGATCATGTGCCCATCCGCTGCAATCACTGTGGACATAGACGAGATCGTTGAGGACAATACGACGATTGTTAGGATATTTGCTTACTAAATCGTGTCCTCGTAAGTAACGACCGTCGTAGCGTCTGAAAAAGACTGTGCGTCCGCCGCTTTCGATGAATATCTCTGAAAGCTCACCACCGTGCGGCTGCGAAATATCAACGTCTAAGACGCGGAGACAGTGAAAAGTGTTTTCTCCGATTGTCACATCATAAGTGCCGGCACCGAATCCCTGACCGTCGGTAATTTTGTAAGAGCCATCGGTTTGAAGTTGGTACTGACCGTCGTCTACAATCCGTCGTTTCAAGGGACCGCCCCACTGATCTTCAAACCGCTCGTCACCTATTGTATAGGAGACTTGTTTCCCATCTACTCTATTAACTACCGAAATCCATCTGGTATGGGTATCGTCAAGTGTTGCGTACATCATAACCGGGGGATTTACATCGGGCCAGTCCCTCGGTGCCAACCATTCCCTAACTTGAAGTCCTACACAATCAATGTCCCGAATTGTCGCAGAGGTAGTCGGAGTAATCTCTACAATTGCGTCGAGTTCCAATGTATTCGCATCATATTCAGCCCGGAGGTGGGGTTCACCCATCTCTGGAACAGCGAACCACCATTGAAGTTCCGGACAGTCAACCTCGGAGATGTGGTCGTCGCTTTCAACAATCTTTATGTCTGGACGTTTCTGTGGAAAGGGGTGTTTTAGGATTTCGTTTGCTTTTGTGTGTTTTGTGTCCATGGTGTGAATCCTCCTATAAGTATAATATTCTGAGAGTATATAACTCGTATTATCGAATTAAATTCTGAAAATATTTAGATTGTGAAC
>RKRR01000179.1 GCA_007571305.1 Candidatus Poribacteria bacterium
TACAGTAATTGATGTGAGGAGGACCGAAAAAAAGGAGCAATAAAATATATGGAATTTTTTAGCAGAAACCGAATTCAGTCCAGCAATACATCTGGTTCGGGGACTGCGTTATATGCCAGTATCGTCCGAAAGTTATTTTTAAGTTTGCTCGCGCTGGTTTATGGATGCTTTGCTATCGGGGTGCCGGCTTCAGGTGATGAAGAACACAGTGCAGCGTGGCAAGAAGCCTTCGCCCTGATTGATAAAGGGAACCGCAAAAAAGCGGTTTTGAAACTTGAGGCTTTATTGCAAACCGACCTGTCTGAGGCGAAGAAACATGAGGTTCATCATGCCCTCGGCTATAATTATGAAAAACTTCGCAACCGTCCGAAGGCAGTTGGGCACTACGCGCGAGTTGCTTCGATGAGTTATCCACTGGCAGGTTATGCCGTCTACCGCTTGGCACGAATTTACGAAGGGATGAACAACAGAACGCGAGCGATAAAGTGGTATACGCAACTCGTCAAGGATTATCCCACGAGTTTTTATCTCGTGGAGGCGAAGTGGGCTTTGGCACAACTTCATTTGGAAGCGAAGCAGTACGCGTCAGCAAAGTCTTTATTGGTTGAACTCGTTGAGCAGCCTCGTTATGTGAGAGAGGTGAGTTTTGCTTTGGCACGCTGCAATGAGGGACTCGGTGACATCCCTACAGCATTCAACACTTATCGCGAACTCATTACAGAAAATCATTCAGGTAGCGTTGCTCGTGACGCACTTGATAGACTTAAAAGGCTGGCGAGAGCAAATAAAACGCTAAAACTCACCCCAACAGACCGACTTAATTGTGGCTTGGTATCCTTTTCCCATAAACAGTGGAAAACCGCCGTGGCGAACCTAGAATTAATTCCTAAGACTGTGGATTTGAATCTACGGGCACACGGACTCTATCTCATCGGTCGAAGTTATCAGGGTCGAAAATGGTATAATACAGCAATTAAGAAGTTCAATGCTGTCATTGCGCTCAGTGAGGAAAATGAGTATCTAACGCGTGCGACTTATCAGATAGCCCAATGTTATCGTCGAAAGGGACATATTAGAACTGCTATTAGTAAACTTGAGAATTTTGTGAAGACCTATGCGTGGAGCGAGTTGGTAGGCGACGCACTGTATGATATCGCGCAACTCCGCGCAAAACAAGGTAAATTAGAGTTGGCAATTGATGCCTATTCCCGTTTAATCAAGGCCGCACCGAAAAGTTCATACGCTGATGTTGCAGCATGGCGAATTGGCTGGCATCGTTTTGATGAACGTCGCTACGAAGAGAGTTACGATGCTTTCAAAGGCTTAAAGGAGAACTTCCCTGGAAATCGCTATGCGATGGGCGCACACTTTTGGATGGCAAAGATACGTGAACGCCAGAATAAGCCTGCACTCGCTCGCAAGTTATACAAAGAAGTGGCAGAAGCACAGTATTGGTACTACTCAGCACGAGCAAAGACGATTTTAGGTATGGCTACGTCCGAGTTGGAACCGAAAGCCATTCAGGATTCAGAATTAGTGGAGCGTCAGGCATGTCCGGAACAGGTGCCATTATTGATGGAACTCAGGCTTTATGAAGATGCGATCGCACAATTAAACGACCACATCAACACTTCCTCGTTCTCTGAACGAGAGTGTTTCTATGATTTGATTAACTGTTATGAAGGACTCGCGATGTACGATAGGGCACGGAAGGTAACCGAAGAGTCTCTTGAAAATCCTGCTTTTGCAAATGCAACGCGTGAAGATTTAGAGAAATTCCATAGAAAACTCTATCCTCGCTACTATGCTAACATGGTTGAGAAGTACGCAAAATTGTATAGTGTAGATATCTTCTTAATTTGTGCGATGATCTTAGAGGAAAGTCGATACAACGCCGAGGCGGTGAGTTGGGCAGGGGCGATCGGATTGATGCAGATTATGCCCGCTACTGGAAAGGAGCTCGCTCAGCAACTCAAAATTCGTCGTTTCCGGACTTCAATGCTCAAGCAACCTGATGTGAATATTCAGATGGGGACGAAGTATATAGGATATCTCAACTCGCTATTCAATGACAACGCGATGCTGGTGACCGGGGCATATAATGGAGGTCCTGGACGGATGAGGCGATGGGTGTCCTCTAAAAATATCGCGGACATTGATGAATTCGTTGAGAAAATTACTATCCGAGAGACCCGACTTCATATCAAAAAGGTTATTGACAGTTACGATCGCTACGTAGAAATTTATAAGAATGCAAGTGAGCCGCCTGCTGTGAATTCAGCAGCAGGAACCACTCCAGAACAATTAGATGGATTTTAGGGAATTCGTTGTCAACAGTCAGTTATCGGTCACACGAAGCTTTTGTCAAACGAAGGAAATCTGAGGAAACACCTCAGCAAAACCCGAATTAAAAACGCCTCTTTACCTGACGAATGATGGCTGATGGCTATTCCAAGGAAATTGCTTCTGGTAGGTGATCACGCAAGATAAGAATACGACGATGCCAGCTGGCATCGTCTTGGGTCGGGAAATCAGTGCGGTAGTGTGCGCCGCGACTCTCAGTTCGTGCCAGGGCTGATTGTGTGATCATTAAGGCGACATTGAGCATATTGACTGCTTCAATCATTGCTATATCACTTGATTCTGGTGCTGCTGGCACGTCTCCTAAATTTGTTGTTAAATCTTGCAATTCCGCGAGGGTTTGTTTCAAACCTTCGCCGCTTCGTTCAATGCTCACATTTTCCCAGAGCGTCTCTTGGATTGCCTCCTTCATCACCTCTATAGAAGTCGAGTCTGCCCCAACAGACGACCCCCGAGATGACTCTGTATTACCAGTGGACAATATATCTGGTAAATGAGTGGGCTGCGATGCAGCAAAAGTTGCTGCATTTGTGCCAGCCCGAGCTCCATAGACAAGGCATTCCAGAAGAGAATTACTTGCCAAACGGTTCGCACCATGCACGCCGGTACAGGCAACTTCACCGCACGCATAAAGCCCCTTGAGGTTCGTTTCTGTATCGGTGTTCGTGCGAATACCCCCCATCATAAAGTGGGCACCAGGGCGGACCGGGATTAAGTCAATACTGATGTCTAATCCGAAGCGTTTTGTAGTATCGGAAATGGTCGGAAACCGTTCAAGGATAAATTCGGTAGGTTTATGTGTAATATCGAGATAAACGCACGGAAATCCTGTCAATTCCATTTCTATTTGGATAGCGCGGCTGACAACATCACGCGGCGCAAGTTCACCCTTCTCGTGGTACTTTTCCATAAAACGTTCACCACGAATGTTGATGAGTTGACCGCCTTCACCGCGGACTGCTTCTGATATTAAGAAGCTAGGAGCACCATCTAAGTAGAGCGTTGTTGGATGAAATTGGACGAATTCCATATCGACCATTTCGCATCCAGCGCGCCACGCTGCAGCAAACCCATCACCGGTTGCCACCTTTGGGTTGGAAGTACAAGGGTAGACGCGTCCGAGACCACCCGTAGCAAGAATCGTAGCTCTTGCACGAATACAGACCACTCTTTCATCTACAATTGCGGTCACACCATAGCAAGTGACAGTTTCTTCACGTTCTTTGATAATCTCCGCATCTGTCAGGAGATCAATGGCAAATGTGTTTTGTAGGACGTGGATATTTCCAGTGTTAAGCACGCGCTGAATGAGGACATCCGTCGTCTCACGTCCTGTTGCATCGCCTTTATGAACAATACGGCGGCGACTATGCGCGGCTTCCTGCGTAAAACGTGGCAGTGTCCCTTCCCAATCAAAGTTCGCGCCCCAATCAAGCAATTCAGCAACACGGGGAATGCCTTCGGATACCATCATCTCAACGGCTTCGACATCACAGAGTCCCGCGCCAGCTGCACAGGTATCCTTTATGTGCAAGGCAATCGTGTCGTCAAGGTTCATAGCAACTGCGATACCACCTTGAGCGTAGTGTGTGTTGCTCTCTGTCAACGTGGTTTTGGTGATTAACGTCACATTCGTGTGTTCACTCGCAGCGAGAGCCGCGCGTAATCCAGCAGCACCACTACCGATGATGAGAACATCCGTGTCCCAACTTGAATGTCCTTCTTCGATCTTCACCGCAGATGTTGGATTTTCCATAGATTTCTTTTTTTGATCTTACTGAACCGGGGACTTGGGAGTGAAACTTGCATCGACGGGCATTACCTTACCCGTGCCAGTGGCAATAATACTGCCATCGCTAAGCGTGACTTCTGCCTTTGCTTCCACTAACCTTTTCGAGACCTTAATACGCTCTGCGCATACATAGAGTTTCACACAGGTCGGTGCTGGGTTGCGAAAACGGACTTCGAGCTGCGCTGTCACCGCAGGCTGATCAAAGGTACTTATTCCGATATAGGTAATCGCTTCATCTAATAACGTGCTGAGAATACCACCGTGCAGAATGTTTGCCCACCCCTGCAAATGTTCGGCAGGTGTACATTCAATATGGACGAATTCACCTCCGTTCTTAATTTCAGGTTTCACCTGAAAGCCGAACGGATTTTTCATCCCACAAACAAAGCAGTTGTCATTATTTTCAATTGCCACTTTTTAATTTTTCCTTGCAGTTAAACGTTGTGGGTTTGTACCTTAACGTGCCTTTCTTAAATTCGCCCTCCATTTCATTGCTGGCTATGCAATTTATTCTTCAGTAAGCATCGCAAGGCTTCGCGCTAACTTTTCTTGCTCTGTCAGCATCCGCTCAAGTTGGGCTTTCTTTTGGGCAACGACTCTTTCAGGTGCACGCTCAATGAAATTCGGATTATCCAAAGTTTTCTGTGCCGCAGTGACATCTTTAACCGCCTGTTGATGCCGTTTGCTAAGCCTTGCATGCTCGGCATCCAGATCGATAATATCGGCAAGCGGGATGTAGATAGCGAGTTCACCAATAACGGCTTCCGCCGAAGCACTGGGTTTGGGTAGCGATTCGGCAATAGTGATGTCTGCTACGCGTGTGAAGGCTGGGAGGTACTGTGCTAAGTATGTTTCAAGTCGTTCACGTACCTCAGCATTTGGTGATTGGATGTGAACCTCTACTGACGCGCCGATCGGAACATTCAACTCGCCTCGGATGCTTCGAATACTCTCGATGACTTCCATGAGAGTTGCCATAGTGATTTCTGCGGTCGGATTTCTGCTCGTTGGCTCTGGCCATGAAGAAACTGTTACGGAATCTCTTTCGGAAGCCCTACTTCTACTGCCACTGTGTGGGAGTTGTTGCCAAACCTCTTCAGTCAAGAAAGGCATCACAGGGTGCAAGAGTCGCATTGTCTGCTCCAGAACATCCGCTGCTACCCAAAGTGCCTTTGGATCATTTTGTGAAACCCGCTGTTTGGCAAATTCCAGGTACCAATCGCAGAATTCATGCCACAGGAAGGCGTAGAGTGTTTGCGCTGCTTCATATAAACGGAAGTTATCAAAGGCATCGGTTGTTGTTGTGATAGTGCGGCTCAGACGACTTCGTATCCAAGCGATTTCTAATGTTTCCTGTTCAGTTTCTGTAGTATCCATACTTGGCGGAACAGGATGCTTTTCTAAGTTCATGAGAATAAACCGGGCCGCATTCCAAATTTTGTTAGCAAATCGCTTCCCCGCCTCAATCTGCGGTTCTGGGAGCGGAACATAAGGGATTGGAGTGCTTGCATTGACGAGGGCAAAGCGGAATGCATCCGTTCCGTAGGTGTCAATTGCCTCTAAGGGATCAATAGTATTTCCCTTTGACTTGCTCATTTTCTGTCCCTTTTCATCGGCAACAAGTCCATGCAAATAAACGGTGCGGAACGGGACCTTGTCCATACACCCTAATCCGAGCATAATCATTCTCGCCACCCAAAAGAAGAGGATATCCCAGCCGGTCACAAGGACGGAGGTCGGATAAAAAGTCTTCAGTTCTTCCGTATTTTCCGGCCACCCCATAGTAGAAAAGGGCCATAACCCAGAGCTGAACCATGTGTCCAAAACGTCTTCTTCTTGCCGAAAATCGGAGGCACCACATTCGCACTGCTGCGGTGTTTCCATTGCAGCGGTGACTGCCTGGCATGCGTTACAGTGCCATATTGGGAGTTGATGTCCCCACCACCGTTGACGTGAGATGGGCCAGGGTTCGATGTTCTCCATCCAATGATAAAAGCGAGAAGTTTCCCGCTCTGGGATAAATTTGATTTCGCCTTTTTTCGTTGCTTCTATGGCGCGCTGCGCGAGTGGACGAACATTCATAAACCATTGCGGAGATATAACAGGTTCAACAATAGTGCCACATCGGTCATGGTGTCCAACGGCGTGCCGATGTGGCACAATCTTGACGAGATACTCCATATCCTGCAGATCTTTGACGACACGTTTGCGGCAATCCCAACGGGATAAGCCGACATATTTTTCAGGGGCGTTTTCGTTTATATATCCATCTCGCGTGAAAATCGTGAGTTGCTCAAGGTCGTGTCGTCCGCCGATCTCATAGTCGTTGGTATCATGTGCCGGTGTAACTTTCAACGCACCCGTACCGAATTCTCTATCCACATACGCATCAGCAATTATCGGAATCTCTCTGTCGCAGAGCGGCAGAATTGCTGTTTTGCCTATCAAATGCTGATAACGTTCATCTTCAGGGTGCACAGCAACAGCAGTATCACCTAACATCGTTTCTGGACGCGTTGTGGCAATTTCAAGCACGACTTCGCTGTCCTTAACTGGGTAGTGGATGTGATAAAAGTGTCCATCTATCTCTATCGGTTCAACTTCGAGGTTACTTAGAACGGTGTTGCACTGCGGACACCAATTTGCCATATAGACATCGTGATAGATAAGTCCTTGATCGTAGAGTTTGACGAAAGCAGTTCGAACGGCTTTCGACAGGCCATCATCAAGTGTAAAGCGTTCGCGTTCCCAATCACAGGAGCATCCGAGTTGTTGGAGTTGCGAAACGATATAGCCGGCAGATTCATCTTTCCATTGCCACATGCGTTCGATGAATTTTTCGCGTCCAAGGTCGATTTTACTGGTACCTTCTTCAGCGAGTGTTCGCTCCATAATAAGTTCGGTGACAATGCCAGCGTGGTCGGTACCAGGCATCCAGAGTGCGTTATAACCTTGCATGCGCCGCCATCGGATAAGGCAATCTTGGAGCGTATTGTCGAGAGCATGCCCTATGTGTAGGCTTCCTGTGATATTCGGTGGGGGTATCACAATCGCATAAGGAGGTTTGTCAGAGGTTGACTCCGCGTGAAAGTAGCCGTTCTTCTGCCAAAGTTCGTACCATTTCCCTTCAATTTCCTGAGGGGCATAGATTTTTGGAAGATTTGTCATTTTTTTAATTTACCTTGCGCATAAGTATTGGTTGTGAATGTCTTGACATCTTGTATTCGAACCTGAACAAATGGAAGAAGCAACGGCTATTTTGCACGCAGTACCGTTTACCGTTAGGTAAAGAGGGGTTCTACCCATCCGTACGTCCCTTTTGTCATTTCGTAAAGTAGGTTGACCTGCCGCGTTTCAGCATTTAAAAACAGAAGAAGTCCTGAATTTGAGGCTTGAAGTTCCGTAGTGGCTTCCGCCAACGTCAGCGGTTTAGATGCAAATTTATCCTGTGCGGACACGACGACAGGTGTATCAATTCCTTCAGCTTCCAGGGGTGTTTCCACCTCGTCCGGATTGAGCCGTGCTACCACCTCTCGATGGGGCGCAATATTTCGGCGGTCCTTCACCCGGTCCCTGTAACGCCGGATCTGGCTCATTATCTTACCCGTAACTGTGTCCAGCGCGGACAGAACCTCATGCGTCTCACTTTTTGCATAGAATGATACGCGCGGTGCTGTCACTATCATCTCGGCATCAAACCGGTGCTTCTCAGATTTGAGAACAACATTAAGTTCCTGCATCCCATCGAAACGCGCCTTAATTTTATCGGCACGTTTGAGGATGTACGCGTGAATATCATCAGTTATCTTTATATTATGCCCAGAATACGTTACTTTCATTGGGACCTCCTGTTTCTGTTTTGATAATTCCGAAAATGTTTTTTCTTTATTAAGAATCCAAAGTCAATTGACGCGAGAATCTGCATAGGCAGAAGACCTTTCACGTGAGGTCGGAATGCCCAATTCGTCGCGATATTTCTGAACGGTTCGCCTCGCGAGCAAGATACCTTTCTCTTTCAAGGAATTGCTGATCGCTTGGTCGCTGAGAGGTTTCGAGGGAACCTCGGCACCAACCATCTCTTGTATAAGATTTTTGACCTGTTTGGCAGAGACTGCATCTCCTTGCGTGGTAGCTAATTCATTACTGAAGAAGAAGCGAAGAGGATACATGCCGTGTGGAGTTTGCACATGCTTATTGCTTGTCACTCGGCTGACGGTCGATTCGTGAATGCCTATTTTTTCCGCTATTGTTCTCAAGGTCAGGGGTTTAATACTTTTAACGCCTTGTGTTAGAAATTCCGTTTGCACTTCAAAAATTGCTTCGGTGACACGGGCGATTGTGCTGCCTCGGTGTGCAAGGCTGCTGAGCAAATTGGTCGCATCACGATACCGTTTTTCTATCCATTCTTTTGCTTCAGAATCTAAAATGTCTTGGTGATTTCGCATCAGATTTACATAATACGGATTCATGTGTAAACGTGGTATATGGTTGTCCACAGAGATAGCTTGATATTTCCCATTAAGGTATTGTATCTCCACGTCCGGTGTAATGATTTCTGTGACAGAGGATTTTTTGAGCGATCGAGTCGTAGGATCCGAGAAGTAGCGACCTGGGTGAGGAGACAGCCTTCCTATCCACTTAACGGCTGCATCGACCGCAGTAATGTCAACTTTCAGTGCCTTCGCGATACAAGCCCACTGTTGATTCAGAAAAGCGTCGAATCGGTTTTCAATGATTTCTTGGACAAGGCATGGCAAGCGGATACTTTTTTTATCGAGAGAATCTCCACACTGTGCTTCATATTCTACTGACGATGTTGAACTATTTTCTCCATGAGACCTCATTTCAGATATCTGTGAGTTGTATTCTGTATCCATTCCGTCTTCTTCTGGTTTATAATTGCGGATCTGTATAAGCAGTGCTTCTCGGACATCTCGATATGCTATCCCAAGAGGCTCAAAATTATCTTGTATCTTACGGAGGACAGTTTCAACGAGTGATGTATCACAACCGACAGTTTCAGCAATGTCATCCAACGTAAGTTGGTAAAAGTTAAGTGCTGCCTTATGGCTGC
>RKRR01000130.1 GCA_007571305.1 Candidatus Poribacteria bacterium
TACACTCATAGCGTCGTGTGAACTCTGAAATTATCTGATGCACAGGCTAACAGTCTCCTATGCTACAAGTGTGCATTTATTTTTCGATATCACTATATCTTCGCACCAGATCGGAGACATTCATGTGAGTTTTGATGATTGGTGGTACGGGTCTCATTCACACGGCGATTACGTGTGTTCTCATTTTTTTACTGGGAGTGGAATTTGAAAGTTTTGTATCTTGTGACAATATCGGCGGTTTTTACCATGGCAACAACATCCAATTTACTGGCGGAAGACGTTGAAGAAACGAATCCCAAGCGCGTAATATTTGAGACTGATATGTGTACCGACGTAGATGATGTCGGGGCACTTGCTGTGCTGCACGCGCTTGCAGATAACGGAGAGGTAGAAATCCTCGCGGTCAGCTATAACGAAGCACACCCGAGCGGTGCTGGTACCATTTGTGCAATAAATACATGGTACAACCGGGGCGACACTCCGATTGGTATCTATAAGGGTAATCTTGCTGATCCTGATGAATCGAGTTATTTAGATGGCATCGCGGCTAATTTCCCACACGATCTCCCGACAGTTCCGACACCCAGTTCCCTGGAACTTTATCTACAGGTGCTGAGTGAACAACCGGATAACTCTGTGACAATCATCAGCGTCGGGTTTCTCAACAACCTTTACGACCTCCTGAAAACTAATTCTGATCTCGTTGCTCAAAAAGTGACCGAACTCGTGGTGATGGCAATGGTTGTTGATGATCCTTACAACACAGTTCGCCACGATCTGATTGATAAGTCCGAGTACGTCATCCACAATTGGCCCACACGACTCGTTATCAGTCAGCATGGAGAGTCTGTCCATACCGGGGCGAGACTTGAAGAGACATCTGCTGAAAATCCGGTGCGGGAAGCATATTATCGTAGGTTCAATGGACAGTATAGGGGACGTTCCAGTTGGGACCAGATCGCTGTTTTATACGGGGTGCGCGGCCTCAGCGACTATTTCACTGAAACTACAGATGGCAAAGGTAGGTTATCGAACGGGTATGCGTGGGAGATGAAGCCCGGTTTCCGATCTTATCTGGAAGTTCAGTTGTCAGATAGCGAGTTCGTACGTATCATTGAAAATTTGATGATTAAACCACCGAGAAGATAAGACTCTCCTATTTTTTTCACCTTCACGTTTTTTGGGACACCTCATTCTAATCCTTTAGGTGCCAATTCCCCAATGGAACTTTCCAGAGTATCAGGGACTTCGGCGGGTGTATGCTGAGCCGTTGGTGGAAGCGGCGTATCAAAAAAGTAGTCAGGATCAGTTTTCTGTCGTCGCCAAGTTTCACGCATTTCTCGCCAAGCCCCGAAAAGTGTGCGCGGTTCGGGCATATCTTCTGCAATGAGATGATGCAATTTCCTCAAATTGTAACAAGGCACTCCTGCAAACATGTGATGCTCAGTGTGCCAATTCATACGCCAATACAAAAATTCTGCTAAGGGATTGAGTTTGATCGACCGTGTACACTTGCGGAAGTCAGGATCATTCTCCTTTAAACCACAATGTTGGGGCAAAGAAACGGCGTAGGATCCCCAGTTTGCAATAAATGCGCTGGCAGTGATCATGAGTGGGAAAACCCAATATCCTGTAGCAAGTGAAACGACAAGCAGAACACCGTGGAAAAGGAGTAGAATTCGAGACCACCACATCGAATTTCTATGTTCTTGAGGTTGGTCGGTATGTAACGATGCCAGCCACTCCTGACTCGGAATGTTTGATGGTCCTTCTTTTCCAAAGGCACTACGGATGGTGCAGATAACAGCGGCAATAAGACCGCCTTTGCTAAAGGTGCGCCCGGGTTGCGTGAGCAAATTTACGGTAAAGAGTTGGAGGACAAACAGGGAACCCAACTTTGGTTCAAGCGGAAGAAGGTTTTCGCGATCCCCTTCGGGATACAAGGTGTAGCGATGATGATAGGTATGGCTACTGGCGTAGTCAAAATGATCCCACCAACTTATGAGGCTAAATAGGTAAAGAAAAAATTTGTTCAGCCGCTTGGTACGAAATACGGTGCCGTGTCCCAACTCGTGGTTGGCTGTCCCTTTGAAAAAACTGGCAATCGTGCCATGGAAAAATAAGGCAATGAAAAAGCCGAGCCACATCGCTTGTGACCAAAAGAGATAGACCATGCTACCTGTCAATAGCCAGAGGGTAAGATGCCCACCCGCCTGAAACCAACCTTGCACGTCACTGCGTTTTGATAGGTTTCGTAAGGTTGAGCGGTCTATTTTGCTCCGATACCATTTTACATGGAGCGTCTTCCGTACTTCAGCAAGGGATTGATACGTCATTTGCCTCGCCCTATTGCTTTAAACATCTATCCGATATACACGGACAGCAGTATCATGGAACAGATTTGCGCGCTCATCGTCCGAATAGCCAGCGGACAACCGTTTGAACGCATTATACATTACGTTGTAGGAAAAGGATACCTTGTCGACTGGGAAGTTGCTTTCAAACATGCATCGCTCTGGCCCGAACTGTTCAATGCAGTAATTCATGAAAGGTGCCATAGACTCGGCTAACTCTTCAGATCCGATCGGCTGTTCCCGTTCATGCCAATCGAAACCGGTGCGAGGCATTCCGATGCCTCCGAGTTTCATGTGAACGTTCGGACAGGCGGCTATCGCAGCGATACCATTCTTCCAATTCGCCAATACTTGATCATCTCTGTCACCATAGGGCCCGACCCGCAGCAGACCGCCAATATGGTTTGAAATAATTGTCAGATCGGGAACTGCTCTCGCGAAATCCGCGAGTTCCGATAGTTGTGGAGCGTACATCCATGCCTCGAAAGACATACCCATACGCGCCAATACCCGTGCTCCTGTCCGGAAATCCTCACTCGCCAGTTGTCCTGCTCTTCTGTAGACGGAGGCTCTTTCTATTTCGGGATGTGGATCCCAGGTGACAGAATGGCGGATACCTCGAAAGCGATTTGGACTTGCGGCTTGTAAGGCTTCCAGAACCTGTTCGACGCGTTCACCCAAGTTCAGGTTCGCGTGTCCGACGATCGCCGCCGCGGCACGACTTTTGCCATATAAACCGCTCGCGCTCGCAGCTGCGAGTCCTTGCACAAATTCGACTTCACCGACGGGACGCATCTCTTCGGGGCCATCGGCGCGGTACATGGCTCTCGCCTCGACGAACACAGTAGAACGGACATTGTGTCCGCTGTTAATATCCGCGATCAACTCGTGAAGCAGATACCTTTGGTAGGGAATGCGCTCGGTTCGGAAATCCCAAAAATGGTGGTGTGGGTCGCAAATTGGTAGTTCCGGCTCCAGGGTCGACTCCTCAGTCAAAGCGAGCCAATCATTGTCTCCAAATGGCATAGAATACCTCCATTTCCGCAGTTAAGTCAAATTGTTTGGTCGTTTCTTAGAGTTCACTGTAGGGTATCGGGAGATTTTTGTCAAACAGTTTTTGAAGAATGGCTCTCAGTTGTCAGTCATAAGAGGGTATCCGCATACGGAAAATCTCTTGTGACTGATAGCGTATAGATGAACACTTCAAAGTCGTTGCGGGTGTAACATCGCACTCACCCAACTTTTTTTAAGGGATGCGCCGATGATATACGTCACATAGTTATAGGTCCTCGTGAGAGTTTCGTGCGGGAATCGTTGATGATTGAAGCACTATGTTGATGACAAAATGAATCTGCCTGTAATTCAGAGCGTTTCAGTTTTCGGTTTTTCGTCCATATTTTTTAGCAGCATTCTTTGTCAAGTTCAAAGAAAGAACAAACTCGCAGAATATTAATGTAAACGTCCAAGACAATACACACCTGCCCTTTGACAAGGCAGCAGAAATACTATAATATCGTCCAAACTTTAGCAGGTATAATAGATGAACTTCTACTCCGATTGGGCAATTGATGTTTTGGCACAGTTAAAAACTACTCCATTCATAAACACCTCTACATATTTAGGGTAGACTGATGGCATCAAACGGATCCCACTTCAAACGGTTTATCTTTATTTTACTTGACGGAGCACCGTACGAAATTTTCAAAGGATTGATTGAAAACGGGGACCTGCCAAATATCAAGAAACATGTGGTAGATCGAGGTAGTCTGAATAAAGCTATCTCCGTCTTCCCCTCAACAACGGGCCCCGCCTTTATTCCATTTTTTATGGGATTGTATCCCGGCACCGCAAATATTCCGGGCATTCGGTGGCTCTCCAAATCAAATTTTCATACACCTCATCGCTTTAAACGTCCTGGTATCTGTAGTTATATGGGGCTCGATGGTCTGGGGTTTGAAACCGATTTACCTCCAAATTCTCCCACACTTTTTGATTTTTTTTCACCCGTAAGTAATATTTATAATTTGCTCGCTCGCGGGTGTCCGCCATCCAAAAACCTGACGCGCTGGATTAAACCGTTCTTCTACACCTACGCACACTTTTCGCATCGATGGCGATTCGTCAATCAGATTGCCGCCCGCCATCTACACAGAGCTGTTGAAGCAGGAGATAAGTTTGTGATGTGCCTATTTCCTGCAGTCGATACCTTGTCACACCTCACAGAGATACAATCCCCACAAGTACTTCAGACGTATCGAGAGATAGACACCGCGATTGGTGAACTCATTCATACTTTGCAAAAGATGAGCACTCTCCAAGAGACATTGATTCTAATTACCAGCGACCATGGAATGACCAATACACATACGCATATTGATGTTCCATTGCATTTAGACGATGGCGGCTGGAAATGTTTGCATTATCCAAAAGTCTGGCGGCAAGACACCGTATCCGCCAGTATGGTATCAGGAAATGGGATGACTCATCTCTATTTTAAAAATAATTCAGATGGAAAGGGATGGGGTGAAAGGACATCTTTTGAGAAGCTGCGCAAAATGGGGGTCATTAGTTCCTTGATTGAATTGGAAGGGTTGGGACTCGTTGCATGCCAGAGTGAGGCTGGGGACATCATCGTCCAAAGCCGAGATGGACAGGGAAGAATCTCCTGTCGCTCAGAGCACACAGACCGCGGAAACCGACAAAACGCAACGACGACTTTCAAATACTCAGACACGCTGCGCTTCTCTTACCAATTCACCGGAACAGATCCACTCGGCTACGGAATGCCGTGCAAGAATTTATCCTCACGGGAAGTACTACATAAAACCTACGACAGTCCATATCCAGATGGAATCGTTCAATTGTGGCAAATCTTTAAAAGCGAACGAACGGGGGACCTTGTCCTCAGTGCCGAAAACGGTTATGACTTACGCGCCCGTTATGAAATCCCTGAGCATCGGGCAACTCATGGTGCCTTAATTGCTGAGCATCTGTACATCCCACTTGCGACAAATTATCCAATTGCAGAAAAGTACATCCGGTCCGTTGATGTTTTTCCAACGGTGCTCAGCCTCTGCGGACATAACATTGCAATGGATCATATTGATGGTAGGATCGTCAAGTAGACCAAGATTTTACCACGCATATCCTCAAACCGCTCACGCCTCTGTAGAAACGAACTGTGCTCGCTATTTGGCTTTCTGTCCGTGTTGACGGAGGTATGAAAATAACTTGCGTGTGGTTATTCCTAACCCCGTAACTCCCATAGAGATTTGTAGTGCAACTGTTCGTCTACGCAGGCAAGGTTCCCACAATCTAACAGATTATGCTACAGAGGTTGTAGTTTAGGTTAATTTAAACAAGACCTTTAGACGCATATTTTCCTTTCATACCTACTCTCTTTCCAGAAATATGCACCTACTTTCCCGTCATTCGCGTCACTATATAGTGAAGTCAATTGATAAAGTGTCTCTTCTCATTGTGTAACCTGCTTACCCGAGAAACGTGTAGACCGAATTCATCCTCTTAGTGAAAATAATCTTTCTGGAGATGTCTGATGGAAAACGATGATGTTGCGTTAATCCAACGTATCCTTGTCGGTGATGACACCGCCTTTGCCAATTTAATCAGAAAGTACCAACGGCAAGTCCACGCGCACGCTCTGCGGAAGATAGGAGACTACCATATCGCCGAGGATATTACACAGGAGACCTTTTTGCGAGTCTATCAGAACTTGGAAACCCTAAGCGATCCGACGCAGTTTTCAAGGTGGCTTTATCAGATCACGAATCGACTTTGTATTGCATGGTTCCGAGAAAAGCGACTGCAGACCGAATCGCTGGAAAAAATCCACGTTTCGGAAATAGAAACAGAACCGTATTCTGAGTATGTCGCATCAGAACACGAGAAAATATCTGCTGAAGTGCAACGCGAACTCGTCAACAAACTACTTGCAAAATTGAAGGAGAGTGATCGTGAGGTTATGACACTTCACTACTTTGAAGAGATGACATCTTCAGAGATAGGGATGTATTTAGGTGTGTCTGAAAACACCATTAAGAGTAGACTTCACCGCGTGCGACAACGATTAAAGAAGTACGCGTTTATGATTCAAGAAGCATTAAACATTACAACTGAACGGAAACACCGTTCCCGAAACCAATTGACAGGAGAAATTAGTATGGCAGACGAAAACAAACTCACTGCAGGTCTTGAAGAAATGCATCGTCAAATTGCCGATTTGCAAGAGCAACTTCGGGTTATCGCAGATGAATCGGATGCTTTTCTTAACGCCGAAAAAAGAGAAGCAATGTCAACACTGTGTCGGCTTCCCCATAACGCTGAAAGACCAATCACTTGGGGCTACGGAGGTGGCTATCGTACCGCTGCCGGGAAGATGTCAAAACGTATCTCATTCTGGTCGGACAGTATTGACAATTTCATATCCAGAACATCGGATATTGCCATTGCGAACCTCGCGAATATCTTCACAAATCCGACTGTCGTCGGTGTCTTAAGACAGTTGGTAGAGGGCAAGAGATCGGTTGAAGACTTGGCAAACGGATGCGGCACCTCGGAAAGTGAGATTGGGAAAGCCGTAGAGACGTTAATAGGCGCGCAGTTAGCGGAGAGCACGGAAGATAATCTCATTGAATCTAAAAACGATGCCGTGTTCTACTTCCTGAACTTCGTGGGTATGACAAGGGTCCATCTGGATCCTAAAGATCATTAGATATGCATCTCGCCGGCGAGGTTTCCAAACCTCGCCGTTGTCTTCAACGATAGACACCACTTAACAAATGTGCTACCATTTTAATAATTGATTGTAACAACCATGAATGCTATTAATCAAAAAGCAGTTTTACTCCTATAAATTCTGATACAGACAAACCGCTCAACATTCGAGTTAACGATGCCGATACCGAATTTCCCCGACAAACATAAATCGCGTTCCTTCGTTACACCACAACAGCACGTCGCGTACTTCCGTCAACAGGGTTTCATTCCTGACTTCCCGATTCCTGAGAGTGTCATCTTTTGTTATGAAGCGAATCTTCTTAACCGTATTATCGACGTTGAAAACGTCGAGCAGGTGCAAGGCGTAGGTGGTGGATTTTACCTACTGACCGAAACTGATAATCGCGTGGCAGTTAGCGGCAATAACGGCATAGGTGCCCCAGGCATCTCAATGGTTCTTGAAATCCTGATAGAACTGGGAGTCAAGCGGTTTATTAACGTAGGCATCGCCGGTGGATTACAAAAAAACGCTCGTATTGGCGATGTTGTTGTATGTACCAGTGCTATTCGTGATGAAGGTGTTTCATATCACTACTTAGAAGATTCTTCGGCACCCGCATTGCCATCCGAAAACCTGACGGATGCATTTATGCAGACTCTTGAAGCGAATAGCATACGTTACACGCAGGGACCGACATGGACAACCGATGCTTATTTTCGAGAAACGGTTGGAGAAATTCAGCACTATCAACAGGAAGGAGTTGCTACGGTTGAGATGGAAGCTGCCGCTTTATTTGCCATCAGTACACTGCGCGGTGTGGATATGGCATCAGGGTTTGTCCTTAGTGACTTGGCGGCAGAATTGGCATGGCATCCACAGATACTTGCTCAAGAAACACACGAGAGTTTATTTTGTTTGTATCAGGCGGCACGTGAAATCCTACAATAGCGAAACATCAATACTGAGGAAATTGAAATGCCAATGTTAACACAAGCACATCGTGAACATTTCGATGGGTATGGTTACATGATCATCGAAAATGCTATCCCAACTGAACTTTGCAATGCTGTCGTTGACGCGATCTTTGCGTTTTTAGAGATGAACCCTTCAGACCCAAATGACTGGTACCACGCACCACATAAACCCGGGGCAGGCATGGTGGAAATGTACCAACATCAAGCCATGTGGAACGTCTACCAGCATCCGCCCATCCATCAAATCTATACAGAGGTCTACGGCACCGAGCGAATCTGGGTACATCCTGACCGTGTCAATATGAAACCCCCTAAGCATCCTGACCATCCTGAGTGGGATCATAAGGGGATGTACCACTGGGATGCGGACACCTCCGAACTCCCTCTCGGTTTCGGGACCCAAGGTGTCCTGTTCCTGACAGATACGGCTGATAACCAAGGCTCTTTTGTTTGCTGGCCCGGAGCACATAAGTCGCTGATTGACGAGGAAAACCCGTGGGTACCAGAAATTTCGCCGGAACGTTTCATTCAAGTGCCTGCAAAGGCGGGTTCATTACTCATTTGGCATAAAGCACTTCCGCACGGCAACGGTCGAAATACTTCTGACAAACCGCGACTGGCGCAATACATGAACTTCTATCCTGTCCCTGATCCAATGGATGAGGAACGACGGCAAGAACGCATTACGTTATGGCGGGAGCGGAGAGCATTGGGTCGAGGTCCCTATCCCGGCGACCCACGCGGTTGGGAGGCAAAAAACTATGGACCAGCAGAACTTACGCCTTTAGGACGGAAGTTATTGGGGCTGGATTTATGGGGCTAATATTTCTTAAGCATCCCCCAACTTATGGCTAACTTCCCTTGCGGCTCCACACCGAGTGCCGCTTGCAATCCATCATCCATGATCGCCTTGATCTGTTTTTCAGTCAAATCCACGTTGAAGATGGCAACCTCATCGAAAAGACCGAACATAAATTGATGGTGCGCTAAGAAATCTCCCATATTCACTTCCTGGTCTTCACCGTTCGTGTCCATTGCCTGATCGCCGCCTTCCTTGGATTGAAGCTCACCGTCGACGTAAAGATCATGGTCTTGCACAGAGTCGGAACCTTTAGGAAAGACAACCGCCATGTGATGTCACTCTTTATCACACACATCGTCGGCTCCATAATTCTGCCCTCCAGCGACCTCAATTCTCAAGTTGCACTCCGCCCCCCGTAGATGGGCCCGGACATAGTACTTTTCTCCTGTCAGATTTGGTCCCCATTTCACCCATGAATGCTCTCGCGTATCCCCGGCTTTAAACCAGAAGACCGTCGTTCTCGGATCTGTGCCACCAACTCCGGCGTAGCCGGTAACAATCAAATTGTCATCTTTACCATCATAGTCTAGGCAAGTCCCGAACACACCTTTGGTGTATTTCGCACCAGATATTTCCCCATCTCGACCGTTCTCGGAAATATCCTTGGCAATGTTACCTTTTCCTTCATCAAAAAGGTATGCGAGTTCAACAGTTTTCGGATCAAGTACAGCGGCATTGCTGCTACTCGTAACCAATAGTCCGAAAGTGGCAACAACGAACCAAACCAGCATAATGCTGACTCGACTTTCAAGTTTCATAGTTTTCTCCTGTCCCAAAAATACTATTCAGATTTCAGACCTAAATCCTACTCCTTCAGTGTGGGATATAGGGTACGTTTCGCGTATCAGTCTAAGGTTTTCTAAAAAATGGATTGTAGCAAAATCACCCAAAATAGGCAAGAGAAAAGCAGTCATAACAGTGTGCGACCTTTATTGATTTTACGAGGTAGAATCAGGTATGAGAGTATTCACGTCAAGGTGAACTAGGAATTCGCTGACATCGCCTAAAAATTTCAGAATCTGTTAAAGTAACCCAAGTTGCTATGGACACAATTTTGGAGATGCATCTGCTATTTTCATTGAAAAACGCTCAGGATCTACAACACTTTGCAGCATAGGGTGTTGGTCTCTTGCGTGCGAAGCTGCACAACCTAATAGGTTATGCTACAAAGATAGCAACTGGGGTTAAAGTAACCCAAAATTTAGCATCGAATACTTGATTCTTTCGGAATTTGTCGAGCGAACAATGACCGATAAAAAAATAATTTGACAAAGAGAAAAACATCTGATATAATATTAACACTGTTAAGTTAGATGACTGTGTAAATCATGCAGACAAAGGTAAAGTAATGGGTACGAAAGAGCGAAGAGCCAGGGAAAGAGAGCAACTGCGAAGGCAAATCCTCGTCGCGGCACGAGAATTGTTTGTGAGTGAAGGATATGAGAACGTCTCCATGCGAAAGATTGCCAACAAGATCGAATACTCACCGACGACAATCTATCTCTATTTTAAGGACAAGGCAGATCTGTTAGATTCGGTTTGCAAAGAAACACTTCTGAATCTGTTGAACACGCTTGAGGAACTCAAAAATGATAAAAGCGATCCCGTTGAATCTCTCAGAAGAAGTGGACAGGCTTATGTCAAGTTCGGTCTCAAATATCCGCAAGATTACAAACTCACGTTTGTCATTCGCCCTCAGTTCCAGAAGGATTTAGGACTGCAAGAAGGATCGGTTGGCGAAAGGGTATTCAATTACTTACGTGAGATGGTCTCTGAATGCATCCAACAGAAACGATTCCGCCAAGTGGATATCGAAACCACCGGTCAGGTGCTGTGGTCAGCGGTTCATGGTGTCACATTGCTTCTCATTGATTTCCCTGATTTCCCTTGGACTGAGAAAGACAAACTGATTGATACAGTAATTCACACAACGATCGAGGGCTTAAAAGCATAGATTCAAAACTATTTGGCGAAAGTCAAATATATTTTTTCGCCTATAACTTAACACTGTAAATTTATTTATCTGTGTTAATATATGGAGAAATAAAATGAAAAAGCAACGTATATTCCACAAATGTTTTCCTTTTCCAGGGCTGAAGCCGGTAACCGATCGGACAAAGCATTTCCAACGAAACCTGTTCACTCTACTGGTTTTTGGTGTGTTCCTGTCGAGTTACGCTGGACTTCCTAACGCTGCCGCCGATCCGACGGTAGCTGCTCATTCGGAATTCACTTTCAACCAGTACGAAATCGTCACCGGCGTTGCGAAACGCCAAACTGTTTTGACAGGGTTTCTCCTCGACGGTGCCATCGCGGAGGTTGCCGTGGTGCACATCGACGAAGGCAACAACCGACGCTTGCGCGTTTACGCGTTTGTAGAGAATACTTGGACGCTGACACTCAACACAGTACTGCGTCCTGAGGTGTTGTTTGTCGATGTCGCAAACATCGGTGGACGTGATCGCTTAATAACGTATGAGAGGAGCCGTCTGAACTGGTTTGATCCGGACTCAGCGACAGAACACCCATTGGTAGCGGTTACTTCTAACTTCAAGCCACCTCGCGAGAGCGAAATTCCCCATGTAGATGTCACTCAGGACGTGAATGCTGACGACCGCGATGACTTGGTAGTGCCTGATGTCGATGGCTTCTGGGTGTTCATCCAAATGAGCGATGGCGTGTTTGCCGAGAAAGTAAAAGTCGGTCCGCCTACTGAGATGGAAAGGATTCTCGGAGCCGACGGATATCGATACGACCCATGGTCTCAGAGCCGTGTCTATGAGATTGACTGCAATAGAGATGGTCACACCGACCTTGTGTTCTGGGATGAGGACCACTTCAAGGTTCATCATCAAGATAAGCTCGGGCTGTTTGCACCGAAGGCTAAAACCTTCCTCACTGATGTGGCATTTGACTCGGATCGATTTTCCGCACTTGCTACTGGAGATATGACAGGAAGGATGCTCCACTCGTTATCAGACCTGAATGGTGATGATATGGCTGACTTGGTGATTTTCAAGCTGTCGGGCAGGGATATCTCCAAAAAGGCCTCCAGTTACGAGGTGCATTTCGGCACGCCAACACCCGATGGGGGTATTGCTTTTTCAGAAGACCTTGACATCGCGTTCCAGTCGGATAGGAGCGTTCAGCTGAGCATGGACCGGCACGACTTCAATCGAGATGGTCAGATGGATCTGATGATCACGACTATTAATGTTGAATTCCTCAAGGGCAGCATCTGGAAGAGCATCAAGGGGTTCATGGGAGATGACATCGGGCTGGGTCTTGAGTTTTATAAGATGGAAGAAAGCCGCTATCCTGACACACCGAACACCACCCGTGGAATCGCTCTGGACGGGGTACCCAGCCATCGTGAGCCGGGATGGGTGCCATTGGATATCGTGCTTCGAGGAGCGACACATGAGAAACGGAAAACGCAAAAACGTTACCCGCGCGCGTTCAATGCAACCTTGCTCATTGGGGATGTTACCGGCGATGGCCGTTCAGATCTGCTCATTGCTGATCACCCTCGGATTATGGTCGTCTTTAGCGGCGTGCCGGGACCAGAAATATTTGCTCCGCAACCTCAGCGGGTGAGGATCGCTGTTCCTAACGACGAGGAGTACACTTGGCTGGTGGACCTCAACAACGACGGGGTGCAAGATATCCTTATGCATCACCCATTCACGCTGCGAGATGCTCATGGAGCACAGAAACTGGCTCCGGGAACTGATCAGCATCGAGTGACGATGCTGATCGCTCAATAGATCTATCGGTTATATTTTTTTGTGTATAAGTTAACACTGTTCATTTATTTAGATATGTTAATATGTGGGGAAATAAGATGAAAAAGCGAAGTCCAGTCCGCAAACACCTTTTTACTGCAAAACTGAGAGCGGTAACTGAACGGACAAGCCATTTCCAACGCAGCGTGTTCTCCATGCTGGTTCTCGGTGTATTCCTGTCGAGTTGCTTGGGCCTGTCCAACCATGCGATTGATCCGCCGATGCCTGCTCCTGCGGAATTCACTTTCAATCAGTATGAGGTCGCCACCGGTGCTGCCAAACATCAAACCGTTCTGATGGGATTTTTTCTCGGAGGCACTCTCGCAGAAATTGCTGTGGTCAATGTTGATGAGAACAGCAAGCGGTACTTGCATATCTATGCGTTTGACGATGAAACCTGGATACTGAGACTTGATGTCCCACTGCGTCCTGAAGTGCTATTTACTGATGTCGCAAACATCGGTGGACGCGACCGATTAATAACGTACGAACGAGGTCGCTTGAACTGGTTTGATCCCGATTCGAAGATGGAACATGCCTTGGTTGAAATCACTACGAACTACAGCACTACGGGCGGCGGTAGCATTCCCCATATTGACATTACCCGGGATGTCAACCTTGACGGTCTCGACGACGTGGTAATGCCGGATATTGATGGTTTTTGGGTAGCCACGCAGACGAGCAACGGCTCATTCACCGCTCCAATAAAACTCGGACCGTCCGAACCCTTTCTCGACGCAATTGCCTTGGACGATACCCGCAGTTACCGCGAGGTAGGAATAACCGCTTTGACTATTCCGTGGTATCTGAGTCGTGTTCATCAAATAGACTACGACCAGGATGGACGCAGCGATCTCGTGTTCTGGAACAGGGACCATTTCGACGTTTACTACCAAGATTCCAATGGAATGTTTTCCACGGTGTCAGAGGTTTTCACTGTTGATATTCCATTTGACACTGACGGTGCCTACTCTATTGCCTTTGGATTCAGCGGTGAGAATACGTTCTCACTCCTCTTTGGTTTCCGAGAGAACACGACTTTGAAGGTGCTGTACTCATTCCTCGACGTGAATGGCGACAGTGTTGCTGATATGATGCTCCTTTCGCTGAACGGACGGAGTCTACTGAACCAACGCAGCCTATACGAGGTGCATTTCGGCACGCCAACACCCGACGGTATCCTATTCGCACGAGAGACAAGCACGGTAATCCAACCGCGAGGAAGAGCAGGTGGATTGCTGCACTCAGGATATTCGGCGGTGTGGTTGCAGGATTTCGATAGGGATGGTGAAATAGACATTATGTTCAGAGACGTAAATATAGGGATCGCGGGGATGATGCGTGCGCTCCTCGGTAATTCCATCATGATGGATGTTGAGTTCTATCGCATCGAAGACAGCATCTATCCAGACAAGCCAACTGCCACACATAAAATCAGACCAGACATTAACCTCTTTGACAAACAAAACATATTCTTCTCGCCGGTACTGATGGGGGATGTGAACGGCGACAGACGCTTAGACCTGTTAGTCGGGAAAAGCCGGGAAGAACTGCAAGTCTTTGTCGGTGTCCCGGGACCGGAGTTGTTAGCACGACAGCCCAAAAAGGTCGCGGTCACCTTGCCTATGGACGAACGCAATACCCGGCTCGTAGACCTCAACAAGGACAGTAAACAAGACATCCTCATGTATCATCCATCTACTACTGATTCACACCGAGTGACACTACTGATCGCTCAATAAACAAAAAGGAGAAAAACAATGACACGCACAGTTTTTTGCCTCATCTGCATTTTAGCAGGATTATCCATCAGTTTCTCGGTTCAGGCGCAAGAAACCGACCTCACCAAAAATTTCGGTATCGGACTTCAGGGAGCCACCTCTGAATTTGGTGGAATTAGTCTTCGCTATACTGGACTCGCCCCCGTCTACTTTCAAACCGTTGGACGTTTTATTCTCAACGACCAGAATAGCGATCACATGTTAGGAGGCGGTATTTCATACGCCATATTTGAGCACCAAGGCAGGTGGCACAGATCCCGACTCTATTTCACCTTAGAAGGTGGTTGGCAATATAAAGAAGAACGGGATGTTCTTACCACGACGTTAGGGGGTGGACTCGCTTTTGGAGGCGAACTTGTGTTCTCACTGGGAGGAATCCCGCTCGGTTTAAACGTAGAAGTCGGTCAAGGGTTTGGCAGAGAAAAAACCGAATCACGATCTAAAGGTATCGCTGGAGTTTACGTAGGGATGGGTATACATGCCTATTTTTAGGTGAAGCGTTGCCTATAGATAGATTTAGGGTATAATCTCGCCACAGAAAAAGAGTGGAGAAACGTATACAGAAAGGCATTGGCAAATCAGTCAGTGCCTTATTTCTCTCCATTTTCTTTATATTATGTAAGATTTCTGTCCATAAATTCGTCTTTAATATACAGAGGATATAAATCCTCCTACGATGCAACTTATAAGACTCCGCACTTGAACAATCATCGGGCAGATGTAAACACGCCCAAATCTATTCATTGAAAGGGATCCTTATGGAAAGAGAAGACGATGTTCAACTCATTTACAATATTTTATCCGGCGACGACGAGTCATTCAGGGTCTTAGTCCAGAAATACCAAAAGAACGTTCACGCGCTCGTGTGGCGTAAAATCGGTGATTTTCATCATGCCGAAGAAATTACACAAGACATCTTCCTGCAAGTCCATAAAAAACTCCCAACACTCAAGGATCCCCATCAATTTCTTGGATGGTTGTATGTTATCTCAAACCGGTTTTGTATCGATTGGATGCGGAAGAAAAAATGGACAGTGCAGTCGATAGAAGACACACCTACGGCAGAAATAGAGAAATCCTCTTACACGCATCACTTGTTGGAACAACAGCAGGCGGAGGCCGTCGAGCGTCGCCGTGGGATCGTCAAAAAACTTTTGGCAAAACTTCCAGAGAGTGAACGCACCGTTGTGACGCTCTATTATCTTGGTGAAATGAGGGTCAAAGAGATTAGTAAGTTTTTAGGGGTCTCTGTAAGCACGATTAATACCCGTCTGCATCGGGCGCGAAAGCGTTTACAGGAAAAAGAGTTCTTAGTCCAAGAAGTTCTCGGCGGCGTATCTGAAACGTTTTTGACATCTACTACAGGAGGGAATCCCGAGAGGCACGAGAGAAACATAGAACTTTGCACACAAAATTTGCTTACAATCGGCGAGGCAATTCAGAGTTACCAGAAGGAACACGAAGATTTTCCTGAATATCTCTCAGATCTTCATCCGGAATACTTGCCAGATGCCTCAGTCTTCATCTGTCCCGCGGATGACGAAGATGGGAAGGCAGGTTTTCTTGCGAACATAGATTTGGTCGCAATCAGCAAGATAATTGGAAGGATAGGTTTTCTCCGGGACATAGATCCAAGAATACCCGTGAGTTACGGGTATCAGCTTGCTCCGGAATATCGAGCTAAGAAAAGTGAACAACGTTTGGTATTCGGTGATGTCATACCGCTTGTCCGTTGTCAACATCACGTGAATGAAGATTTTGATGCTTTGAACTTAAGCTTTTCTTCTCAGATTTACAGGTCTTCCACTATTTGGGAACACACGCCGGAGGATATGTACGGTAGCCACGAAGCGGCTCTCATTGCTATTGAAGAAATACTTGCGCGCCCCCCTGATGATAAGCGTTATCCTGATGGTAAGCGTTTCTTTCATCTCTATCCGCAGCTTGTTAGACTTTATACCCGATTAGGAAACGAACAATCAGCGGCTGCCCTTATTGAACGTCTCAAGTCGGATATGATACAAGACCTTCAAGGGTATCAGACGCTATTTGACATATTCAAGACGGTAGAACGATACGAGGATCTTCTGGCATTTTTTCAAGTAGCTGAGCAGCAGTATCCGGAAGAAAAATTCATCTTCTGGAAACTTGCCGACATTCATAGGCGTTTAGGCAATACTGAACTCGCTGAAGTGTATGAGCGCAAGTCTAATCCGAGGTACGAATTGGTTGGAAAACCTGTCCCTGACTTTTCTGTGATCGACCTTAATGGGAATCCAATTTCGCTTCGGGAGTATCGTGGGAAAGTCGTCTTGCTTCACTTTTGGAAGATCTGGAGGGATTTTGGCACGGCGGAAACGTCGGATATCAAGAAAGTTTACGATACTTATAAAGATGCGGGATTCGATATTATTGGGGTTTGCCTTGATAACGAAGAAGCGATAATGCGTAGTTATACTATGTTGCGTAACTACATTAAAGTAAATGGCATTCAGTGGCGACAAATTTTCGACGCGGCAGCGTATTCACTTTTACAACAATATGATATCGCTGGCGTTCCTGAACTGTGGCTCATTGATAGGGAAGGCAAGTTAATTACTCACAAAGCGAGAAGGGAAAACTTAGAGATGCTCGTCGCAGAAGCAGTAAAGGTGCAATTCCAAGACTAAGACCTATCTCGTTTATAGAAAGATGCTGCTTTTCGATATCTCGTTTGTGTATAGTTTTTTCTAAACACCGTAAACATGCCGTCCTTCCTTACAGAGCTATACGTCTTTGTTCTATGCTTTTCTATAAACATAGCGTCCCTACGGGACTAAAGAGCAAATCTTAACTGAAGATTTGCTCCGCGATACGATTGGTGTTTGCCCTTCAGAACACTTCCTTTAACACAAAAGATACGTCTATTTTCCTAAAATTGACATTTATGGAGACTTTTAGATGTCCCCCATCTGGATAATTGCTAAAAGAGAGTTCACACAGAACATCCTCTCCCTCCGTCTATTTATTGGGTTAATCGTCTGCCTGGCGCTTTTCGTCGCCAGCACGTATGTACTGATAGATGATTACGAAAAGCGACTCAGCGTCCACAATGCCGCAGAAATCGAACATTGGAATGCGCTTGAGGAAGTGAAGGTGTATTCGCACCTGCGGGTGGACGTGGCGAAACCCCCTGAACCCTTAAGCGTTATCTGCTTAGGCATAGATCGGCAACTCGGAAGCGCAGTAAAAGTTTCCTACGAAGATGTTCCCACAGAGGCGAAAATACTCGGTGGTGGCAATCCACTTCTGAACGTTTTTTCCGCTGTTGACGCAGTGCTCATGGTGCAGATTGCGTTCAGTCTGTTTGTGATTTCGATCGCTTACGATGTCATCTGCGGTGAGCGTGAAAGCGGGACACTCGCACTTGTGGCATCAAACTCAGTGTCGAAATACCATATTCTGATTGGGAAATACCTCGGTGGGATGACAAGTCTCCTCGTGCCACTCGCGATCGGCTGGATAGCCGCGGCTCTATTGATAAGTGCAAACCCGATGATAGAATTTCACATCGCTGAATGGAGTCGATTCGCCCTACTGTTCGCGGCTTTAGCATTATACCTTTCCGTCTTTTTCCTGCTTTCAATGCTAATTTCAGCAATCACCGGTCGCTCTGCGAGGGCACTTGTCTGGTTGCTATTCCTATGGATTGTGATTGTGTTCATCATTCCAAACGGTGCGGTGTATGTCGCAAAACAGGTTCGACCGATACCCTCCAAATCCGTGGTTAACATAGAGCGCGCGGCAATCGAGATAGCGTTTTGGGAGAAAATCATGGATTACGGCGCAGCACATCGAAGTAGCTCGTATTTTGCAACAGGATACGGCGTAGTCAGCGGCAATCTGCCATTTGCTTTCCAAGTGCTAACAGCATCCAGAGAAGCGATGCTCTGGTATCTCGATGGTGCCAAATTTTACATTCCACAGCGCATCGAATACGCAGAGGAGATCGGAAACCTCTATCAGGGATACTACCGTTCGCTGAAAAGACAGACCGTTTTGGCTGAAAACCTTTCCAGACTCTCTCCAGCATGGGTTTACTATAACATCTCTGCAGGTTTGTCCGGCACGGATTTGCGACGGCATGAGCGATTCATCCATCAAGCACAGGATTACCGAAAGGCACTGATGGCATACATGCAGGAACAAAGGGCTTTCTCAAGTATCAGCTGGTTCACGCCTGTTAATCTCAACGATATGCCCTCACAAGCTGGACTCGTAGCATCGGACGAGGACACGTTTTTCAAAAACCTCACACTGAAAGAATGGGATGACGTGGAACCACTCGACTTAAGGGGTATGTCTGTCTTTACCAGTGGACCCACGTGGGGAAACGTCGCTCTCGGAGGTGCTCTCCCGGATGTGGTCTACCTGATTTTTCTCAACGTCCTGCTGTTTCTGATTACCGGAACGATGTTCCTGAAAAGCGAGATGAGGTGAAAAGATGCTACGTGAAATTATCTGGAGAGAACTTTTAGATCATCTACAGAGCCTCCGTTTCGCCCTGACGTTGCTTCTGGTAATTGTCTTAATGTTGACGGGAAGTGTGCTGTATATCCACGACTACCGCCAACAGATTGTGGATTACCGTGAAAATGTCAGCGAAAACATGGATATTCTGAAAGAGAAGGCGAAGAAAGGTTTACACGCTGTAGTCAGTTTCGGACCAAACCTATTGATATATCGTTCGCCAAGCCCATTGGGATTTATCGCTGAAGGGCATGAAAAAGATCTGCCGAATGCGTTCACAGTGGATGCGTTTGAACTTGTTGGTCCCCAAACAATCCTGCGAAGAAACTATACACTCCAGAGATTTGACGCATTGGATTGGGTGTTTACGGTCAGTGTTATTCTGAGTTTTGCGGCGTTTGCGATGACATACGACAGCATCTCAGGCGAGGCGGAAACAGGCACGCTCCGTCTTTGTCTTTCTAATTCGCTGCCTCGCGCCACCTTGCTTCTTGGGAAATACATCGGCACGATTACCAGCCTCGCGATCCCTTTGATCATCGGGGTTTGCATGAACACCCTCATCATCTCGCTTTTCGGCATTTTGCCTTTTGAATCGACCTATTGGCTACAGATTGGTGGAGTTGTCCTGTTTTCAGTCCTCTATATTTCCGTTTTCGCTACACTTGGACTGTTCATTTCCTGTTTAACGAGAACCTCATCGGTCAGTCTCGTTCTACTCCTTTTGGTTTGGGTCTGTTTTGTGGTGTTTATCCCGAGGACAGGTGGATTGCTGGCAAGTCGACTGGCGGAACTCCCTAATGAGAAAACGATAGTTAGACGGGCAAATGATACGACACACGAGATCCGTAAGCGATACGGCGAGGGTAGATTTAGCGCACACTGGTCGCCCGGCGAACCCTTGACCCGTTCTGCCAAAATAGCCGATGCCCAGCAAGCAATCTACAATGAATACCGCCAACAACAACTCCATCAAGTGAAACTGGCGCAGAATATATCTCGTATATCCCCAACGGCAATCTATCAAATCGGCTGTGAAGCGTTGGTCGGGACCGGTGTCAAACATTACGAGCGTTTTTTCAAAAAGGCGATAGAATATCGGCGCAGCCTCCTACAGTTTACCTACGAAGAATATCCTTTCAATCCTAATATTTTTCTTGCAGATGCGGAGAGGCAGGGATTGTCGGAATTTAGCATAAACTTGGATAAGATTCCAAAATTTGACGATACCCTGTCGGATTTTTCCACCTTGTTTGCGGAAGCGAGTTTAGATATCCTACTCCTGTTTCTATTCAATTTGGTCTTCTTTATGGGAGCATTTCTCGCTTTCGCCTACTATGATGTGTGAGCCTTTAGGACTTCCAATGGTGAAACCGCTGCGAAGATTGTCAGAGTCGGATAATGTGCCTTAACACATAATCGTTTGACAAAATCCGTCAAAGTGAGTATGATTAAGTGAGCATCGTTGGTAGAGAACTTCACCCGCTCCGCTTGGAAAGATCTCTGCCACTGTCGAGTGAAGTCAGTCTTATCAACAAAGGAGAGTATCATGAAGTACTTAGTTTTGCTCACCGCTCTGATCGCTCTGCTAAGTTGTGGAAGCGGTTCAAACCCTATATCCCCCAATCCTTCGATGGATACGAGTCAGTTCAGCGAAAAAAATGAGTCGCCGGTTGCGGAGAACCCGTTAGTAGAACCTCCCGAAGTTATGGTTGAACCGCCACTGGTCGGAGTAGTAGAACCTCCAGAGGTGGCAATTGACCCAGAAATAGGGGCAGTCATAGAGGCGATCATCCGAGATCTTCCCAAACCACCAGAACCGCCTGAAGCTGCGGCTAAACCACCGGTGGTAGGAGTCATAATAGAACCTGCCGAACTTCCTGAGGTTATGGATGATCCAGAAATAGAGGTAATGATAGAGGCAATCCTCCGAGATCTTCCCAAACCACCAGAGGGTCCCCCACCGGACGAATAGTAGTAGTATCAAACGTCGTTATAGACGGGAGATTTGACCGTGGACGATTTAACTGGTAAAACTGCGTTCATAACAGGTGGTGCTCAGGCGGTGTTGGATGCATTTGATCGACAGTTCCCTGAATAGCGTTCGGTTCATACCTGTTCAATCCAATTTCCGATGCTCTGCGTCCCACTCTTTCCACGTCGGCTTACGACCTTTAGTGAGAACGATAAGCGGCACCCTACCCCCTCTCAAAGCTTTCGTTTTCACGAATTCGGCGGCCTCGCGAGCTTCGGCAGTCAGGTCAGATCGGTCAGGTGTGGGAAAGTAGCGGAAGTCTATACTCCAACGGGATTTCCGCGTCGTGTTCACCTTGCTGGTATGTACGCAGAGGTTCGACATGAACAAAGCACCACCGGGTTTAAGTGAGATAGGCACTGGCGTGCCACGTGCCTCAACATCCTCCTCCATCCGGACATTTGAATCTGCACCGCGCGCACCATCCAGCAAACCCCAACGGTGACTACCCGGAATCACCCAGCAACATCCATTTTCGACTGTCGCCTCCACCAACGGCACCCATACCGTAACCATGTGGAGACCGCCTGTATGTTTTTCCTTCTTTCCGATAGTCGACTGGTCCAAATATTGGCTGTCTTGGTGCCATGGGAAGGAAGTAATGACGCTTCCTGGGAGTTTCGTCCGTAGCGCAGGTGTGCCTATATTAGAAACTTCAGGGCCCAAAAGAAGGCGAAGCACATCCAGAACACCGGGGAGGTTGTAGAGGTCGTAGAACTCACGTCCATACATACCAAAAGACCAGTTGCGGGGTAATATATCCAACTCTTCGCAGATCGCAGCGTAGCGTCGCTCAAATGACTCATTTTCGTAGCGCGACGCTATCTTGCCTTCACTATACAGCTCACGGCTATACGTATCAACCTTCGCCTTGATAAAGTCGCGAATGGGCTCTAAATCCTGATTATCAATAAGATCCTTGACTACCACATAACCGTCCTGCTCGTAAGCAGTCTTGATTTCTTGATTTGTCATCTGTTAACCTCCTTCCGTTTCTGTTTCACAATCTCAAGAGATATGTTATCATGAGCACTTAGCAGACGCAATAGAATTGCATTTTTCTAACCAACATATATTTCATACAGAAAAGGGAATATATATGAAAATCACCGATGTAAAATCAATGACACTCAAGGGATACAAACAGTGGAACTATGTCCAGATCGAAACCGATGAGGGATTGACAGGGATAGGCGAGGCGCATCCTGGGGCGGGAATTGCTGAAATTATCCTGCAATTTAAGAAGACGCTCGTCGGTGCAGATCCAAGAAATATAGAACCCCTCTACCACCGAATGATTGGTGCAGCGAGCAACCGATACGCAATGGGTTTATCGGCTATCGGTGGGATAGAGACAGCACTGTGGGATCTGCTTGGAAAAAGTCTCGGAGTGCCGGTCTATCAACTGTTAGGTGGCAAGTATCGGGATCGCATCAGGCTCTATGCCGATGTCGGACATGGGAAAGGAAACACGCCGGAAGGTTGGGCGCGACGCGCCAAAGAAGGCGTTGCAGACGGCTACCAAGCAATCAAATTCGATATAGATAACTCTGCAAACGAACTCAAGCAGGATGCGGTCAATCGGGAACTCAGTACAGCGGAATTACAGAAAATGACATCGTTGGTCGCTGCCGCACGCGAGGCGGCTGGTGACGGAATCGACATCAGTATTGATTGTCATAGTCTATTCAGCACCCATTCAGCGATGAAGCTCTCCGAACGTTTGGAACCGTTCGATTTAATGTTCTTGGAAGATCCAGTGCCGAATGACAACGTCGCAGCGATGGCAAAGGTCAGTGCAGCGACTTCTATTCCAATCTGTACCGGTGAATTCCTATTCCGACGGGATGGCTTCAGGGAACTCATTCAGGCGCAAGCCTGTGATATGCTTCATGTCGATGTTTCTGGAACTGGTGGGATCCTCGAAGCGAAGAAAATTGCGGATCTGGCGGATCTCTATTATATCCCGTTTGCAGCGCACAACATCACATCGCCAATCGGCATGACAGCGACTGCACATGTCTGTGCCGCGGTGCGGAATTTCATCGTTATGGAACTCCCATATCACGCAGATCAGGTTGAGTGGAGGTGGGATCTCGCAATTTCCAATGAACCGCTCATGCAGGATAGCGCATTCGTGGTGCCGGAGCAGCCCGGATTGGGTGTCGAAATCAACGCAGACGTTGCAAGGGAACACCTCATGCCAGGGTCTGACTATTTTGGCATCGCCTAAATCTCTGTATGGGTGTATTTTGGGCATACATCGCTTTCCGCTAACGTTGTTCCGTACCTCGTTCCCAATAAGGTTGCTGCTTGCCTTTGAGATTTCCCCACAACGTCCCCAACTTCTCTTGTGGCATAACGGCTAAGGGGATTGGCTGCCAAGCGGGCCCCCGATTCCTTCCAGGCTGATTACGAGTGAGATTGACAGGTTTGGAACCGTCGTCATTCATTACATAGATGTCGAACTCACCCTCTCGGTCAGAACTGAAAGCAATTTTTGTTCCATCCGGAGACCATGCAGCATTATCATCAACAGCAAATAGATTGTGAGTCAGTTGAATCGTATTAGAACCGTCGGCATCCATTACATAGATTTCAAAATCACCATCTCTGCCTGAAGTGAAGGCAATACGTTTGCCATCTGGAGACCAGTCGGCAGCCCTATCCCAGGGCTCCAGGTTTTTCGTCAGTTGAATCGGTCTGCCACCTCCCGCTTTTACCACATAGATTTCACGATCACCGTCCCGGTCTGAGGTGAACACTATTCTTGTCCCATCCGGAGACCAATCTGGATGACGATCTGCTTTTGCATGCCGTGAAATATTCGTGAAATTGGTGCCATCGGCGCGCATGATATAGATTTCCTCATTCCCTCGGTTTGAGCCGTAGACAATTTGCGTCCCATCCGGAGACCAGTCGGCACCAAAGTCGCCTGACGAGTTTCGTGTGAGATTGATGCGATTTGTTCCATCAGCATCTATTGCATAGATATCGTAGACACCTTTTGGATTCGAGGTAAAAGCGATGCGCTTACCGTCTGGAGACCAAGTGGGCCCGCTGTCTGCTGCCGGATTTTGCGTAAGTCTGACAGGGTTTGTTCCATTGGCGTTCATTACATAGATTTCAGAATTACCATCTCGGTTTGAAGTAAAGGCGATCTTCATATCATCTGCTTGTATCTGAGCTGCCAATACGATGAAAAGACCTGTCATTACTGCTAAAAAACACTTCTGTAGACAGAATAACTTTTTGATCCCTTTAGGAAACATCAACTTCATGGTTACCTCCTTAGCGATTTGAACGATAACTCCGAGGTTCTTGCATTCTTCACGTGCCTTGGGTATAAGTGTCTACACAGATACTTAAGGAACACATAGAGACAATTAGCCGGGTAAGGCACCTTGGTAATTCACACCGGTAAATATCCCGATTATCATCCAAAGCCCCACAATGCCAAATTCACCGATAATCAGTCCCATAAACAACGGTCGAAGTCTTCGATAGGATCCAATCCCACCTGATTTCAGTGCCAGATACTTCAAAAACCAGCCAACACATATACAAGACCAGAGGAAATACGAGGAATAAACCGCACCCATCACATATCCAATCGGATGGAGTTGCCACCACATAAATTGACGCTGCATAATCAGAAGAAAGCCAGTGATACCGGCTCCCAAAAGCATACTGTACGCCTCTCCTAATTTCGCGTCTTTCGGATACTGAATCAGTGAAACGATATGATTGAAATATCTCGGTGATCCAACGAAGGGGCCTCTTTGTAAATTCAAGCCCCCTTTCTCATAAATTAAGGGCAGTGATGCCGCATAAGAAACGCCGATAGCGACAACAATCGCCAGTGCCATCACGCTGAGGACGCTTCTTCGATTTAATCCGACAGGATCCGCGGCTTTAAATCCATGCAGGACGCTCGGCATCAGGATGCCGCCCCAGTCGCGCATCATTACCCGCTGGAACCCTAAGAGTGCCAAGCTGTTCGCGTTAATGATTCTCGAACCCGCAATGATTTCAAAGTATTCTACAGGATACATCGGTGCCTGGATCAGTAGCATCCCACCGTTGACGACCATCCACGATAGGGCTGTAGAAGCAATCAGGAACAGCACAATAATACTACAAGCGACCCAAAACGACATCCCCGCGTAGACGCAGAAACCCGCAAGTAACAGAAAACTAAACACTGTTCCCAGAACTGCCCATCTATACGGCAGGACTTCATCTGAATCGTCTATTGTTGTAGAAGCAGCGGACTCCAGAAACGAACGTTTCAGGAGATCTGTGATGTGGATCCGACTGTTGAGCAGGAAGGCGAGAACCATAACCACATAGGCAGCCATCGTCTGTCCTCTGGCAGAAATCCACGGGCTAATAGGGATCGCAAAGGCGTTGATGATGATGTACTGTAACTTGAAGAATAGGAAGAAAAACCAGCAGCTAAAAGATACCTCCATGGCGAGAAAGTAGGTTATGCCGATAACCGAGAAATAGAGAAAGAACCGAAATTGGGGCCACCAACCCATCACAATCCATGGACGCTCCGTGAATGGAGTGTACAAATCATATCGATTCGGAATACGCGGAAGGGCTGGGAAATACTCGTGCAGTCCATTGAGTAGATGAAAGAAGGCAGCGATTCCAAAACCTACCCACACGAGTCGGTTCCTGAACAAGCTGTTCACACCCGCGTGCATTGAGGTTTGCTGAACCATCTCCACAGGCACAGTAACAAGCGGGAAGATGAACCTTTCACGCTCAACCCACTGTTTCCTTAACACAACCGATACACAGATCGTCAGGGCATAGAACAGTAGGATGAAAACTGTCCAAACAATGAGAGGCTTTGCCCAGAGTGCCCAAGGGACAATTGATTCTCCTTCATAGAAATCGGTGACGGCATGCTCGTCCCACACAATTAACCATTCAGGGAAGTGCGGGTGAAGTGTTTCTGCCCACTCATTCTCAGGTGTCGCGAAATAGACCGGTGCAGCCAGAAAAGGAAGTAGATACCCGATCATCCCTTTTGATGGAATCGCTGAACTGATGACCATCATAACCCAGACTATCATCAATTCCCTCGGATTTAGCACCGATCGAGGAGATACTTTCTTCAGAATAGGGTTGATGACCAGGGTGAGAAAAATCAGTGTGAACACTGTCCCCAAAGGAAAATGATTTCCGGCGATATCTGTTCCTTGGAGGTAGTAGTCGTTATAGGGGGTAATTGCTGTCTGTATAATGACGAGTCCCAAGCCGATCAGAATCGCTCTCACGCTCATCTATATTCCCCCTTGTGTTCCTTCTGGCAGCTAAGAAGCCTTGCAAGGCATTTTATCGAACCTTACCTTTTCAATTAAGGAAAATCTTGAGGCGTACTTCAGTCTTACAATACCCTAAGTTGCCACCTTGTCGCAGAACCTGTGAGGGTGTGCTACGAGAACATCTGTATTTTTTGGGATTTTCTCTTTCACAAGGCGGACTTGCGTAAATCCTACTAAAGCCTTCTCAATTCGCTGATTTCAATGAACACTCTCGAATTCCAGTCCGACTCGGATTGCCTCGCCGCTGTCGGCGTAAGAGAACGCTTCGTTAATGTCGCTGAACGGGAAGGTATCGGAGATAATTTTATGGAACGGATACCTGTTTCGTGTACGACTTAGGAAATCAAGGGCTCGCGGGATAACCCACGGCTCGTAGACGATTACCCCACGAATCGCCTTGCTGCAGCGGACGATGTTGCCGGGATCGATCTCTGTGGGGAATCCGAGATTGATGTTACCGATCCAGAGATAACGGCCGCCCCATCGGAGCATCTCTACACCTTCAGCGAGGACGCGCGGCGATCCAACAAACTCAGCGACAAGGTCTGCGCCGATGCCGCCGGTCTGGTCGAGTACGTACTCGACACGTGATTTCATGTCGATTTCGTCGACGTTGAGGATCTCATCGGCACCGAACTCTCGCGCGAGTGCGAGACGTGCAGGTAGCCGATCGAAAACGATGATTTTCCCTGCCCCCATCTCTTTTGCGACCGCGGTGGCGTAGAGTCCGAGTCCGCCTGCACCTTGGATGACCACAGTATCGCCGAGTGTGATGCCGATCTGGTTCAGTCCGTAAATGACTTCGGATAAGGCGCAGTTGATGGGAGATACAAGCGCGTCGGGGAGTGTGTCGGGGACCTTGAACACCCAATGTCCGGGTTTCATGTAGTAGTACTCGCCGTAAGCTCCATGGAAGTGAGGGGCTTGTTCGCTGGAGACACCAAGCCAGTCTCGATAGCGGTTCGGGCATCCCGGTTTTCCGTTGAGGCACATCCAACAGTGTTGACACGGTTTGAAGTAGGAGTAAGCGATGCGGTCACCCTCGGTTAACGGTTGTCCCGTGCTATCCGTTCTGATATTCCGTCCCATGGCTTCGATCGTGCCAATCATTTCATGTCCAAGCACTTGGGGGATACCACTCTCTATTTTGGGCCCGTGTCCGCGCCAGAAGTGCAGGTCGGAACCACAGATGTTTGCCATACGGATCCGTACAAGCAGGTCGTCGGGTGTGACGGATGGAATCGGGTATTCCCGGAATTCCATAGGCGTTTGTGCTTGTGTGAAGACAGCGACTTTTCCAGTTCTCATTTTTTAATTATTCCTTCATGTAGCGCAAACTGTTCATTTGCGGCCCAGAATGGCACACACTGTCAGGTTATGCAACAACAGACTCCCGCCATAAATGTTTAGGTCGAACTCACGTTACACAACCCAAGCTACCAGTTCTGTAGCATAACCTGTTATGGTGTGCAGCTTCGGGCGCAGACTAACAGTCTACGCTACGAAATGCTGCGCCTCCTGAAGGTTTTCAATGAAAAATAGCAGATGAACCTCTAAAATTGTGTCCGTAGCAACTTAGGTTTATATAGCCAAATGGAGATAACTTTTCAAGGATAACAATTCCCACAAGACCTCCTGATTGTATGTCTACCTATCGGCTCCTTAATACTCATCAAAGTTGACGACTTTCCATTGTCCATCAATCTGTTCGGTGTTAATGATAACGTTTCGGGTGTGCGTTGTCGTGCCTCTGTTTTTGATGGTGAGTCTGTAGTTAAATAGCACATGTGTCGGTTCCTCTTCTGTGCCAATAAGTTCGTATTCAATCTTCGGCATCTCATCAATTTGTTGATCTAAGGACCGAACTTCACTCACACGGGCAATTTCCTCTTCCAATTTTTCTGCGGCGAGTCCGTGGCTGAGTCGTAACGCTGCGGCTTGGTCTGCCTGCTGGTAGTAGTTGTAGATAAAGTCTTCGCTGACTGCTTGCGGTGTGTTTCTGTTTGAACACGCAAGTATTAGCAGGATGAGCAATAAGAGGTATCTTGATTTCATGGTCCTTGTTACTTCGCGCGGATCATCGCAACGTTGAAAATGCGGCGTTCGTAGCCATGCGCGGGGCTGTTCGCGACTCTTCCGAGTGCCCATAAGGTTGAGGAACTTCCGCCGTCGAAGTTGATGGCGTGTTTGATGCCGAGTTCACTAAAAAACGTTCCCATCTGATAGAGCGTCATTCCCATACTATATCCCGGTTGTCGACCGTCGATGGCGATGAGAAACAGTTTTTCATCATTAAATCCGAGGGCACTGCGTGGGTGACGAGATGCAGCATTACGATGCCTATGGGCACTCCTACCACGTGACTCGCCAAACTCGATGAGTTCAGGTTCAACTTTGCCATCGCGGACAAGCCGCAAATTCCCGCCGATCCCCTGCTGAACATCTTGCCATTTGTGAGGTGTGAGAGCGATTTCTAATGTCCCCGCTGTGGATTTGGTAATTTTGTCTCGCCAGTCACGTGCCAAACCCGGTTCAACTGCAAGTACGACACCATCAAACGGGATGCTACTGTTGCCGCGCGGGTTCACCGCGGTGACGACGAATCTGCTTGTGTATTTTCCAGTGAGTGGAAGCTGGATGTGTCTGAGCGTGAACTCATAGCATCGGCGCGTTAGCGTTCTGCGACCAAAGCGAGGTGTATAGATGACAGCAGGACATGACGAATCGCAAATTTGGTTGATCGCATCAATCGGAAGTGTGTCACCGGCAATGTTGAGTGTGCCGTTGAGTTCCACACTGTCCAAGATGAACTCACCATCGGGAGTTACACCAAAACTCGTTTCGCCCCATGCTGTTGGCGGTGAATATCCCCATCTGTCAAGCGGTGTGGAGATACTGACCAGTTCACCGTTTTGGATGTGCAGGTTGAATATCATGCCGCCGCGTCCGCGATTGTCTTCTCGGATACCGAAACTTCCATTGACACCTGCGAGCGGGAGCACGTCTTCTTCCATGAGTCGCCGGGTCGCATCAGTAATGGTTTCGCGTCCTAAGATTTGATCGTTCGCGAGTTCAACGTAGAATTGGAGGTTACTCGCCGTGCGATCCATCTCTGCAATATAGACCGCAGCACCACCTGTCCACCAATACCGAAGGAGTCGAAAACCTTTCGGCCATCGGTTGCTTTGGATTTCGTCGCGTCGTTTAACGGTGTCAGGAAGTGTCTCTTGATTTTTGCTATTGCTGGCACCAATACGGAAAAACGGGCGTTCCCGAGCGCGTAACGCTCCAATAATTAAAATAAAGAGCAGGATGAGCGCGCATACAGTAATGAGTCGCGTGATGTCAGGTCTATTTTCTTTTCTCATTTTTTTACCCATCAGCGATCAGGCACAACAGGTATTTGATAATCCTGATATTTCTTTACCGATTGCTGAAGGTTTCCGACAACTGTTTTATTTACGCAATAAGTAGTTTTGGGCTGGGTTAAATTCAGTTTCATAAGTTCTTAGCCCGTTGAAACCCTGCTTTTCTATAACCTTTCATTTGCTCCGTATTTTTCTTTGTTAAAATAACGTGAGTTTGATAAATAACGCAATAAGTAGTTTTGGGATTTGAAAAAAGTTTTAAAAAGTGCGATAAACCCAGTAAATATAAAGGTTTATGCTTGTTTTCATTCGCTAAAAATGC
>RKRR01000160.1 GCA_007571305.1 Candidatus Poribacteria bacterium
CGTGCCGGTGAACCCGAGTTTCCTACCGGATACGCTCCGAGAACAAACCTCGGACTTGGTGTTCCAAGTGCCGTTGAAGGGAAGCCCAGACGCAGATGATCTGCTCATCTATATTCTGATAGAACACCAATCCACAGTAGACGCTATGATGGGGTTTCGTGTGCTGTTCTATATGCTGCTGATTTGGGATGGCCAGCGGCGGCGGTGGGATCAAGAGGAAATGCCGCAAAGCGAAAGGCGATTGCGCCCAATCCTGCCGATAGTGTTCTACACAGGCGACCGGCGGTGGCAGACCCCGTTGACGCTTGAGGCGGTGATGGACATCCCTGAAGTTTTCGCGCGGTTCGTCCCGACCTATGATGCCCTGTTTTTGAGCGTCAAGGGCACAGACGCGGGTGAACTTCAGAAGCCTGGCCATGCTTTAGGATGGCTGCTGACGGTTCTTCAACAGGAGCATGCAAGCGTTTCGGAGTTGAGCCGTGTGCTAACTGAGGCAGTTTCTGCATTGGATGTGCTTGACGGTGTGTCCACAAGTGAGAAACGTGAGGCGATTATCTATCTGTTGTCGCTGATATTGCATCGTCGTCCTGCAGTGGAACATGAGGCGTTAGTGAACTTAGTGGAACGACATAGTCCGAAGATGGAGGTGACCCCGATGGCAGAATCTATGGCAGAAGTGCTTGTAGCACGCGGTATAGAACAAGGTATAGAACAAGGTATAGAACAAGGTATAGAACAAGGCACACGGGAAACAACCGTGAAAAATATTCTCTCGGTGCTTGCGGCACGGTTTCCTAATCATAACCGTGTCTCCGTTGAGGCGGCACTCGCCTGTATTCAAGACTCGGAACGCCTGGCACAGCTGCTCCTCATGGCTGCACAGACAGAGCATTTTGAAACCTTCCTCCACGCCTTGGACATATAAGATCCTGTCGCCTAAAGGCGGAATTTCCAAAGCCCATCTCCTTGCTTACAGAGAGGTAGAGGGTAGGGTTTTTGTAGCACAAACCTTCATGGGTGTCCTTCATTTCCGCCTTGCTTGCGCGGGAGAAAAAAACTTGACTTTTTTGTAAAATTTACTATAATTCGTTTGACGTAGGGTAATTTGTGTCGAATCCATAAACGAAGGATGAGGTCCACAATGAAAATGCTTAACACGTCTCTAATAAACCTATCTCGCGCCCTTGCGCGCGTGATGCTGTCCAGGGGGGTCCTGTGCGAGTTCACGGGTTGACAAGCAATCCCTCCATCTACTTAACTCATAACAAGTGTTTTACTTCGCAAATCTTTATTCTTAAATGTCCTTATTTTTTCGCCCCTGCACGCAGTTTTTTCTAACGAGCAAACGCAGCGGCGATTTCGTTTTTTCATTTCATCATAAAACAACAACCGGATAGTGCAGTTTTACGGCTTTCGCTCCGTTGATTCATGCGACCAGCATGCCGCACCGGTTCAAAACTTTCTTTGGGAGGTACGAAAAATGAATTTTAAACATGTTCTTTTTATATGCTTCGCTCTATCGATTCTATGTCTTGTTCCCACTCAGGGCGCGCACGCGTAGACAGTGCCTGCTGCCCCGACGAACCTGATGGCAGCCGCTGGGAATATGCAACTCACAGTGAGTTGGACAGACGCTGTCGGTGCTACAAGCCATGAACTCCGCTACGGCAGAAATAGTAGTGAAGGCACTTGGGAAACCGCGACGAGTCCGCATACAATCACAGGGTTGACCAACGGCACGAGCTATTCCATCCAAGTGCGCGGTAAGAACTCCGCTGGTACTGGTGCGTACGCGAAAACCACCGGCACCCCGTTAGGACCACCCGCTGCCCCGACGCACCTGAGGGCAGCCGCTGGGAATATGCAGCTCATAGTGAGTTGGACAGACGCTGCGGGGGCGGATAGCCATGAGTTAAGATACGGCACGAGCAGTGGTGAAGGCACTTGGGAAACCGCGACGAGTCCGCACACGCTCATGGGGTTGACGAATGGGACGGTATATTACATCCAAGTGCGTGGCAAAAACAGTCTGGGTGAAGGCATGCACGCTGAAACCACTGCCTCCCCGTTAGGAGTGCCTGCTGCCCCGACGAACCTGTCAGCAGCACCGGGAGACATGACACTGACGGTGGGGTGGATAGATGCTTTCGGTGCCACAAGCCATGAACTCCGCTACGGAACAAGCAGTGGCGAAGGGGAATGGGTATACGCGATCAGTCCGTATACAGTCATCGATGGGTTGACCAATGGCACAATGTATTATGTCCAAGTGCGCGGTAAGAACAACACAGGGGTCGGGCCCCACGCGGAAATCACTGGCACACCCCAGGCATCCACGCAATTGCCAGCCCCCACGGGGTTGGAAGTTACCGAGGGCGATACACAATTGACATTGACCTGGGATGCTGTGGAAGGGGCACTGGCGTACGACGTTACTGTTCTACCAGCTCCCTGGGCCGGTCCGTTGGTAGATTGGGAAGCTGTAGGTGCCGAGACGACTTATACCGAAACGGGCTTGGAGAACAACTTAGAGTATATTGTGGGTGTGCGTGGTGTCTTCGGTATTGATAGCGATGGCATTCCGATCTGGGGCGATCCCGCTATAGGGAATGGGACACCGAACGAAAGTCCATCGGATCCAGATCCGGAGCCGCCCCCCCCGGACCAACCCGAGGAGCCTGATAGTCCACAAGAAGATCCATCGGATCCCGAGCAGCCCAATAGTCCGCTTGTTCCGGAGCCTGAACCCGAACCTGAACCGGAGAAACCCGAGCAGCCGGGTAGTGAGCCTGAACCCGAACCCGAACCCGAACCCGAACCCGAACCGGAGAAACCTGAACGGCCCGAGATGCCAGGTCTACAGCCACTGCCAGAACCCGGACAGCCCAAGATACCTGGCATACCCGAGCTGCCTGGCATCGTCGGCAACGCACCCGCGCTGTCTACCAGCGGCTACGAGCTTGCAGCAATACCGCAGCCTGTTGTCAACATCCCTGATGACACGCTCCGCACGGCGATCCGTAAGGCTCTTGGCAAAACCGCAACTGCTGACATCTCACCCGACGAGATGCAAGACTTGAAGGCACTGGATGTCTCAGGCATTGCGGAACTCACAGACCTCACCGGCTTGGAAACCGCCAGCAATTTGCGGAAACTGGTGATCTCTAAAACAGGGGTCTCTGATATTGCTGCGATCTCCACCTTGACGGAGCTCCGCACCTTGGCGTTCAATGACACGCCCGTGTCAGATATCGCAGTTGTGGCGAAACTCACTGCCTTAGAAACGGTGGCGTTCAACAACACAGCGGTATCAGATATATCGGCACTTTCAGGGCTGCCTGCGCTCAAAGAAGTCCGCATGCAGCGGAAAACCGACGGGGTGCAGATTGCCGACATCTCCGCACTCCTTGATGTCGCCGCGTTGAAAACTGTGTGGATGCGGGGCATCACAGTAGAGATGGAGACGGCAGCTGACATTGCGCTGTTGAAGTCTCGTGGCGTAGATGTCATCCACGATCAGCCAGTGGATCGGACGGCTTTGACAGTGCTGCGTGGGAAGACGGTGTTGTTCGCGAACTATCCGAACCCGTTCAACCCAGAGACGTGGATACCGTATCAGTTGGCGAGTGCTGCGAAAGTCACCATAAGCATTTATGCTGCGGATGGGACGTTAATTCGGACGTTGGCACTGGGTGAAAAGCCTGCGGGTCTGCATGCGAGTCGTGTGCGTGCGGCGTATTGGGATGGACGCAATGCTACGGGCGAACCTGTTGCGAGTGGTGTCTATTTCTACACGTTAACAGCGGGCGACTTCACAGCGACGCGTAAGATGCTGATACGCAAATAAGCCGATGTGTAGGGCAGCAGATCTTGTGCCTGCTCATCGCTTCTAACTTACATCGCGGCGGGTCATCAGGTCCGCCGCTTTTTTTAGTTCCTTGTAGCATAGGAGACCGTTGGTTTCCTGTGCATCTTCATACCGAAAGTCACACGGAATACACCCACTTTTTCGCAAAAATGAAGGAGCATCACTCAAAAAGAGGGTTCGTGGTTCCGAAATCAGAGAGGTAGCAACTTGGGTTAATTTACGCTTTTACCTTGTAGCATAGGAGACCGTTGGTTTCCTGTGCATCTTCATTTTGTAGAAAGATTGACATAAAATATTGAAGAATGTATAATAGGGGCAATCTGGCGAATTTTTTCCGTGATTGACAATGCTATACCCAATTCCGTTTCTTGGGATAGGATTTAACTATACCCAATAAGGGAAAAGAGGAGGAAATTCTCGTGGCAGCCCTCAAACGAATTATAGGCGTTGTACTTATCGTCATTGCGGCGATAGTCGCCATCCAGACGGTCTTTGAACCGATTTACCATACTTCCACCGAAGATAGTCCGTACAGTTCCGCTTGGGACTATCTCAACCCCCTCTCTGCTATTTCAATAATACTGGGAGTGATATTCGGCTACATTCGAATGCGCCATGCCGGCGCGGAGTCGAGCGTTCAAGAATTCATAGCGGCGAACACGATGTTCTATGGGTTCATGTTCGCGGCTATCATCTTCTTCTGGAACTGGTTCGGCATCAGCGATGTTGGATCAGACTTTACTGCCGTCGGTCACAACACCCGGTCATTGATCTGGATTATCTTCGATGGTATATTCCCGTTGTTAAATGGTGCGATGGGTATCCATCTGATACGTTCCAGCACTAGCGAATAGGTGCCAGAGATTGATACGCCGATTCGTAGTGGCACGATTGATTGGATAAGAGCACCCCTATAACCCTGAACGCAAAGTGCGCGCTGCTCAAGTGCGCACTTTACTTTTTTATAGACAACTTTCAGGATTCCTGATACGCTTTACCTCTAAGATAACACCTCATGGGAGAAATTTATGGAAATAAGAACAAATCGGGTTAAACAGAAATTGGCAAATGGCGACCTTGCTTTCGTTATCTCAGGGTTGACAAGTGCTGACGATATAGACACCTTCGGTCCGAACGGATACGACGGTGTATGGTTGGAAGGTGAACACGGACAGGTGGACGCGGCACAACTCGGCGACCTAACACGCGCCTGCGACCTCTGGGGGATGACTTCTATCACACGGGTTAATCGCAACGATCAAGGGCTTATCTACCGCACACTCGACTGTGGTGCAATGGGTATCTGTGTCCCGCACGTCAACACGAAAGCGGAGGCGCAAAACGTTGTAGGTGGTGCGAAGTTTGCACCGATCGGACACCGTGGAATGTTCACCAGTCGCCAAGGCTACGGGGTGGATAACTATTTTGATGTCGCCAACTCACAAACACTCGTCATTGTCTTGATTGAAGACATTGTCGCGGTTAACAACCTGGACGATATTCTTACCGTCGATCATATTGATGTGTTTTTCGTTGCGCCATCGGATTTAGCGACTTCTATGGGGCATATCGGGAATCTTACGCATCCAGATGTTCAAAATACAATTGATTCCGCGCTTGCTCGTATCCAAGAGGCAGGACGGGTTGCCGGGACTTTGACAACCGATACGACTGTTGAAAAATATGTTACGGCAGGCGTGCGGTTCCTGATGACAGGCGTTGGCGGATGGATTACAGCAGGTGCGGCGGCGTTTAAAGAACGGGCGGAAACAACGAAGCTTTGAATCGTTTGAAGTGGCAGCGGGCTTCGTTTCTATTGTAAAACCTGCGGTTGGTACTTACACATCGGAAACCTTTGCCAACTATTCAAAACTGATATCCACAAGTTTTTGTGGAATAATATGAACAAAGCATATCCTTCAAAAAGGGGAGGCAGCACAATACAGAAGCAGATAAAGGCAGGGCCCACAGTCGTCTATCCCGAATCAGATGGTGAACCTATAGCAGAAACCGATCGACATCGGAAACTTATGACAGACTTCATTCTGATGCTCGAAGACCATTTCAAGGATGCTAACGACGTGTATGTCTCTGGCGATCTGCTGATATATTATGAGGAGGGAAACATCTATAAATCTGTCGCCCCTGATGTGTTTATCGTCTTCGGAGTCAGCAAAAAAGACCGACGCACCTATCGGACGTGGGAGGAAGGACAGACCCCAGATCTTGTATTAGAAGTCGCGAGCCCCAGCACATACCGTAAGGACATAACCGAAAAAAAAGAACTCTACGCATCTATTCTTGGTGTTCGTGAGTATTACATCTATGATCCCTACGCGGAAGTGCAACCGCATTTTCAAGGCTACCGGCTGGTAAATGGGGTCTACGAGGCAATAGAATTTGTAGATGAGCGCTTACCATCGGCTGTGCTGGGTTTGGAATTAGGGGAGCAAGATGGGACACTCAGCCTCTACGACCCAAGCCGTTCGGAGTGGGTTTTACCACCTAAAGCGCGGATTATACAAGCTGAAGCACGTGCTGAAAACGCCGAAGCAGAACTTGTCAAGGCTTTGGCTGCGCTGAAACGCTTTCAGGGAAAAACAGACAATAATTGAGAAAAGGTGTCCACATATCTGGTTGTTTAAGTAATCATGCCAAAAACGTGACTCCACCAGATGACTCTCTCCCCTGCCAGACAGAACCTGTTGGATAAGTGTGTTGCTCGATAAACTCCGGGTACATTTCAAGCCCCCAACCGGGGGCTGTCGGCGTAACATAGCCACCATCGCGCACCTGAATCGGATGCAGGAAAACGTCATCTTGCAAGAAGTTGAGGTATTCAACGACTTGTGTTTCCGAATGCGCGGCGACACATATTTGATCCCAAATAGCATAGTGTTGGATCATGTTACACAACCCGATGCCACCACCGTGCGGGCAGACAGGAATATCGTATTTTGCTGCCATCAGGATGACTCCCAATACATCGTTGACACCTCCGAGCCGCGTCGCGTCAATCTGGCAGTACTGGATCGCTTCACTTGTGACTAACTGTTTGAAGATGACAGGCGAGGGCACCTGTTCCCCCGCAGCGACTCCAATGCCGTGTTTTTCTAAGGCACGTGCAATTTTCACGAAGCCGAGTACATCGTCGCGTGCTGTCGGTTCCTCAATCCATGTCGGTTTGAATGGTGCTAACTCTTCCATATAAGCGATTGCTTCATTGACACCCCATATTTGATTTGCGTCAAGCATCAAACGTGCCTCTGGACCGATTGCTTCCCGGATGAAAGCGAGACGTTTCTTGTCAAAGTCCAGATCTTGTCCGACCTTCATCTTGAAGCAGTCGAGTCCCGCTGCTTTGACCTGATTCACTGTCTCAATAATTTGTTCGTCTGTCAAACCGAGCCATCCTGCCGTAGAGTAAGCCTTGGGTCCCTGCTGGAGAAACTTCTGTTCACGGATATCGCGACTGTCCCAATGTGTGTTGAGTATCTCCTCCGCTTCATCGGGGGTCAAGGCATCGCGCAGGTACCGCCAATCAATACACTGCACGATCTTCTCCGGCGGTAAATCGACGAGGAGTTTCCAGAGGGGGCTATCAATCAGTTTTGCCCAAGCATCCCACATCGCATTGACAATGCTCCCAATAGCCATCCGGTTAACGCCGTCAGCAAGCCAACGTAACTGGTGATGATCAACAAGTAATTTGTGAAACGCACCCGGATCATCAACAAAAGTATCCATCTCCATCCCGACAACGAGTTGTGCAAGGTCTTTAACCCCGTAAGCGATCCAGTCATTGCCGGCACCAGCGGTGAACGCTACGGATATGCCTTGATGTCCTGTGCTTGTTTCAAGTGTCGTTAGGACTGCTGAATAATTCGGTTTTTTATGGAAGGGATCGGAACCCAGGAGCGTATCCGATGTGGGAACTCGCAGATCGATAACGTCAACTTTTATGACTTTTCCTAAACTATCCATGTCTGCTTGACTCCTTTTCCGACAGAGTATATAATAAATCGCTATGAAAATCTATACTAAATTTGGCGATTCTGGAGAGACCGCGCTTTATGGTGGAACGCGGTTACGGAAAGATGAACAGCGCATTGAAGCGATCGGGACCGTCGATGAACTGAACACTTACATCGGCTATGCACAAACACTTATCGATGATACGGACATCTCTGATTTGATGGCACACATCCAAAATCATCTTTTCGCAGTCGGGGCGGATTTAGCAACACTAGCAACACACACGAAAGCCGCGGAATTCCGCATATCCGCAGACTTCACGATAGAGATGGAGACCGCGATAGACAAACTTTCTGCCGAACTTCCACCCCTCAAGAATTTTATTCTACCCGGTGGATGCCCGGCTGGTGCCGTTTTACATATCGCTCGCGTCGTATGCCGTCGAAGTGAACGGAGTGTCGTGCGCCTTGCACGCGAGGCGGATGTCAACCCAGAAATAATTCGGAGTTTAAACAGGCTTTCGGACCTCCTATTTATTTTTGCTCGCACGGTGAATTTTCGAGCAAATGCTTTGGAACCGATTTGGAAGTCGTAAAAAAACGTGCTGGGTCTCTCCCCGCTTGTGGGGCTACGGGGGTAGGGGCGGTTTCCCAACTACCCACATATAGACGTTTCAAAAAGCACACCAAATCAGGAGACTTCTTATGAAAAAGAAATTAGAAAAAATTATGTATATGGGCATAGGGGCAGCAATCGCCCTTATCAGTTTCAGCCTTGGCAACATGCACCGTGACACCGCAAACGCACAAGGCGAAGGACCTATCCTTGACCGTATCCGATGCAGGCAATTGGAGATTGTTAATCCAGTGGGTGACAAGGCGGTCGTTTTAGGCACCTATGAAGATGGCGGAGTCGTGCGCGTTTTGGGTAAAGATGGAGGCGAGATAGTCCTGAGTATAGATGGAAATGGCGGAAGTGTGATTGTTAACGGTAAAGATGGCAATCTTGGAGTAGCCCTGGGTATACGTGAAGATGGCGGAAGTGTGGGTGTTGGTAAAGATGGCAATCTCGGAGTAGTCCTGGGTATACGTGAAGATGGCGGAAGCGTTGCCATCTTTAATAAAGGTGGAAAAATTGTCGGAACACTCAGAGGCCACGATGGCGGTGGGGGCGTGCTGCAAACAATGGACAAGCACGGATATAGGACCGGAAGCGTGCCATAAATCTACACGCCTCATCGGCTCCATAGAATGCCGATTCTTGTTAGACTTTTTTCAAACGCCAGCTTTCGTAATCTATAGGGTTTTTGCTTGGGTGTTTCTTTAAGGTTTCCTAACCTCGTTTGTTCACAATATATCG
>RKRR01000039.1 GCA_007571305.1 Candidatus Poribacteria bacterium
TAGTGGTGTGTCGTAATAAGGAGAGAAGCGTTACATGATAAGAATTCGTAATGGCTCGGCACTTAAGTAGGACGCTGGTTTGTGAACGTGAATGCTGAACATGCAGTGTTACACAAGTGTAACATTTTATCATGGAAGTGATCTCCATATTAAGACAGAGGTTTTCCCAGTAAAAACAGGTTAAGATTTGACATTATATGGCAAAAGTGGTATCATATATAGTGAAAAATAGATAGGTATTCTCAACAATTTCATTCGCTTTAAGCACTGCAGAATCCGTAACTATGGGAACTACACCACAAACTGAAAGCAAAATCATAGAGTTAAAACCGTTTGCCGATGAAATGGTTGTCAATATGGGACCTCAACATCCAAGCACGCACGGCGTGTTGAGGCTGGAATTGAAATTGGATGGTGAAGTAGTTCGGGAAGCAATCCCGCACATCGGCTATCTGCATCGCTGTTTTGAGAAGCACTCCGAGAATCTCTCTTACCCTCAAATTATTCCTTTTACTGATCGAATGGATTACGTGGCAGCGATGAACCAGAACTGGGGATTCTGTCTCGCGGTTGAGAAATTGTTGGAAGCGGATGATAGCAAGGCATTCGAGGTGCCCGAACGGGCGGAATACTTGCGGGTACTTATCTGTGAATTAAATCGTATTGCGAGCCATCTCCTCTCTTTCGGAACTTATGGGATGGACATCGGCGCATTTACCCCTTTTCTCTACGCCTTTCGAGATCGAGAACGGTTACTCCTACTTTTCGAAAAAGTATGTGGAGCGCGACTCACCTATAACTATATCCGCATCGGTGGTGTCTCCGAAATCATTCCTATGGAGCCCGGTTCCATTGCTGAACAGAATTTTTTGGACGAAATAGAATCATTCTTGGATTATTTTGAACCGTTGATTGACGAGTATAACGAGCTCCTAACGAAAAATAGCATTTTCTCGGAACGTACGACCGGGGTCGCTATTATGTCAGCAGAGATGGCACTCAGCTACGGCGCGACAGGGCCGAATCTTCGCGGTTCGGGTGTTGATTGGGATCTGCGGAGAGACGAACCCTACTCTATCTACAACAGGTTTGACTTTGATGTACCTGTTGCTGTGGATGTCCCAGAGTTAGGTTCAGTTGTCGGTGACTGCTGGAGTCGATATAAAGTACGTATGGATGAGATGAAGCAGTCTGTCCGAATTGTCCGTCAGATTTTAGCCGGAGGACTCCCCGACGGTCCCGTCATGGCAGATTTAAAAGCTGTCCGTCCTCCGAAAGGTGAAATCTATTTCCGCAGCGAAGCACCGCGAGGTGAACTCGGATTCTATATTGTCAGCGATGGCACGCCGAAGCCGGTACGTCTCAAGGGACGTTCCCCCTGTTTCAGTGCCTTGAGCGCGCTACAAGAACTCAGTCGTGGTTTGATGGTAGCAGACATTATCGCGATTATCGGCAGTATTGATATTGTGATGGGAGAGGTGGATCGATAAACCACTTGGTGAAGAATATGGGAAATGAGAACATTGATAAAAAAAAGAGGCATCAGATAAGGAGATTGGATGTCGGATTTTAGGGCATTGTTTGCAAGCCCAGTTTTCAACATGTCTGAACATTTCTTTCCCAATATAAACCTACAGGACAAACTCAATTGGGCGGAGGAATTTATACAGAACGTCGTAATTCCGCGCTTGCCGGAAGCTGTCGCTTCACACTTTCCTGTAGAGATAGGCACAGTTCTCGTCATGTTTGCATGTGCTGGCGTTTTTGTTGGAGTCGTTCCACTACTTCCCTTGGTATTGGTGCTTGCAGAGCGAAAGGTCTCCGCACGTTTTCAGAATCGAACAGGTCCCATGCGCGTCGGCCCTTGGGGTGTCCTGCAAACGTTAGCCGACGGCGTAAAACTCATCTTCAAAGAAGATTTTATCCCTCCACAAGGTGATAAACTCCTTTTCCTCCTCGCTCCCTACATCATTTTTGCCTGCTCTTTTGCTGTCTTCGCTGCTATTCCCTTCAGTGAAGGTATATTGGTGAGTGACTTTAATATCGGCATCTTCTATATCATGGCAATCTCCTCTGTCATTGTTATGGGTGTGATTATGGCGGGCTGGTCCTCAAATAGTAAATGGTCGCTGTTAGGTTCGCTTCGCTCGGCTGCCCAGATTGTCAGTTACGAAATTCCGCTCGGTCTCTCTATTCTGACGATTGTGATGCTCGTCGAAAGTTTGAGCATGCAGGAAATTGTAGCAAATCAATCCAATGGTGTTTTCAGTTGGCTCATTTTTCGAACCCCCTTTACCTTTATTGCATTCTTTATCTTCTTTATCTCTTCTATTGCTGAAGTCAATCGAACCCCGTTTGATTTGCCTGAAGCCGAATCCGAAATCGTTGCAGGTTTCCACACCGAGTATAGTGGAATGCGTTTCGCACTCTTTTTTATCGCTGAATACGCGAATATGTTCGCTGTGAGCGCAATTGCTGTGACACTTTTCCTCGGCGGTTGGGAAGGTGTCTTGCCGGGCTACGATATTCTCGGTGGGTTCCCCGGTTTCGTTATCAAATCTATGGCACTCGTCTTTTTGATGATGTGGTTGAGATGGACGTTGCCGCGCTTGCGAGTGGATCAGCTGATGAATCTCTGCTGGAAATATTTCATCCCGATCGCCTTCTTTAACATCTTAGGCACTGGCATCTGGGGACTCATTTTCCCAGAGGATACACTGATAAGCACTGCCATCAGCTGCGCGATTATCTATATCGGGCTTATCACTGCATATAAAGTTGCTGGACGGACGCTCGCGCAGAAACCAGCACCACAACCAAGTTAGTGTTGTACCTGTATTCGCCAATTGCTGGAGGGAGCATCTAAAATGGACAAATACATACGAAACATTTATAGGGGCGTTTATACCGTTCTTGTCGGGATGCGGGTGACAATCAGGCAGTTCTTTAAACCGAATGTGACGCATCAATACCCGTATGAACACGACTTTGAAAGAAAACGGAATGTCCGAGAGATCCCGAAAGGGTATCGTGGACAACTGTACAATCGAATAGAGGATTGCATCGGGTGTAAAAAATGTGAGATGATTTGCCCAGTGGATTGCATTATGATCACGGGTACCAAACTCCCGAAAGGTGAACAACTCTGGGACAGTATGAACGTCGTGCATCTCAAGGATGGCCGAGAAATCATCGGTATTATTGAAGGCGACGATAAAAAGATAAAGTCGGCAGATTCTATAACGGTTACGAATATCACCTCTCGCCAAGGCCCACAAGAAGTCATAGATCGCCTTGGACCATCGGGAGTCGAGCGTCGAAACCAAACCTTTTCCGGCGACGAAGTGTCACGTGTTGTCACCCGAAATCCGGTGGTTTTCTACCTCGATCAGTTCGATATCGATATGTCCCTCTGCATGTATTGCGGGCTTTGCACTGAGGTTTGCCCGACAGAGTGCCTCACGATGAAGGATTCACTCGCTGGAGTTGAATACTCCAAATTTGACAGGTCGGATCTAATCTTTAAGTTTGACAAACAGGAAATGTACGATAAAGGCAATACCGAAGAAGTGGATGCCGCGGACTAAAGGCTAAATTGGGAAAAGGTTAGTACCAGACTCGTAGTTTGAAACGAAGTGGAAAAAGATGGAATTTACGCTCAAACCCTTTATTTTTTACGGTTTCGCTCTGATGACAATTGCTTCTGCACTTGTTGTTGTCACAGTCCGAAACATCGTCCATGCGGCGTTTTCGCTCATGGTGACGCTCTTCGGCGTTGCCGGGCTTTATGTCTTTTTACAGGCTGATTTTCTTGCTGCAACACAAGTGATTGTTTATGTCGGGGGCATACTCGTTCTTATTCTATTCGGAGTCATGATGACAAGCGGACGCTTGGAGATGCGCATCCATATTGAACGTGGGCAACTTCTGCTCGGCGGCGTGGTTGCCTTGGCACTGCTCATGCTGCTCTTGACTGTTATTGCGAATACACCTGCCTGGAAGAATCTCACCGATGATGGCACCGAACTCCCACCGACAACAGAGCGCATTGGCGAGTTAATTTTGAATGGTCCATTTCTCCTGCCATTTGAAGTCGTCTCTGTGCTACTGTTAGTTGCCTTAATCGGAGCCGCCCTGATTTCCCGAAAGGAGGTTAGGGACTAAATCCCTTGCACCAAAGATGACGCTACAACACTACCTTGTTATCAGTGCAATCCTGTTCACGCTCGGTATTTTCGCTGTTTTGACGCGACGGAACGCTATTAGTATTTTGATGGGAATTGAACTTATTCTTAATTCGTGTAATCTTAACTTCGCCGCATTTTCGCGTTTTATGACACCGCCAGAAGACATCAGCGGACAGGTTATCGCCATTTTTGGGATTGTCCTCGCGGCAGCGGAAGCCGCTGTCTTTTTAGCAATCATTCTCGCTATCTACCGCGAGTTCGGAAGTATACGTCCCAACGAAGTGGATACCTTAAAAGGTTGAAAGATTAAGGAAAGGCTTAGAAGTAATAAAATATGGTTGTTCCCTTAATAAGTCTCATCTTGCTTTGCCCGCTTGCCGCATTTGCGATCTTCGGACTTTTGGGCTTGGGAAATCGAAGTTTCCCGCGCCAGGATTACCTATCCACTGCAGCAATGCTCATTGGGCTCGTCTGTTCGCTTCTGCTTTTACGAGAGGTGGTCCCCGATCCGGTACCTCATACAGTTAAGTGGATCTCACTCGGTGGGGTCACTTTCTCTATGGGTTTCCACTTGGACAGCGTCACAGTCATCATGCTGATTGTCGTCACACTCGTCAGCAGCCTCGTCCATATTTTCTCAATGGGCTACATGCACGGCGATCCGAGATATCCACGGTTTTTTGCCTACCTTTCGCTCTTTTCTTTTTCGATGCTTTTCTTGGTCGTGTCGGATAATCTACTCGGCATTTATATCGGTTGGGAACTCGTTGGACTCTGCTCCTATCTGCTCATCGGTTTCTGGTTTGAAAAAGATTCCGCGGCGAATGCCTGTAAGAAAGCATTCCTAACAACACGTGTCGGTGATGTCGGTATGTTCATCGGCATGATGATGCTCTTCACCAAATTTAAGACGCTTTCGCTCTACGGAGAAGGCGGTATTTTTGCCCTTGCCGCCAGTTTAAATACTGAAGATATGGTATGGCTTTCTATCGCGGGTGTCCTTATCTTTTGTGGTGCCATCGGTAAATCAGCACAGGTGCCTCTACACACATGGCTCCCAGATGCAATGGAAGGCCCTACACCTGTGAGTGCTCTGATTCATGCCGCCACAATGGTTGCAGCAGGCGTATATCTCACGGCTCGGATGTTCCCTATTTTGACAGAGACCTCCTCCTTAGTCATTGCCTATATTGGTGGTATCACCGCACTTATTGCTGCAACTATCGCTATCGTCCGCTTTGACATTAAACGGGTTCTGGCATACTCCACGATTAGCCAACTTGGATATATGATGCTTGGGATCGGGGCTGGTAGTTATGTCGCTGGACTTTTTCACCTCACGACACATGCGTTCTTCAAAGCGCTGCTATTTCTCGGTTCAGGAAGCGTCATTCACGCCTTCCACGCCATGCATGCCCACGGCCATGATGATGAACACGATCATGCTCACGACGATCACGATGCACACGGCAACCAAGATTTAGTACATGCTCACGGCTCCGAGATTCCGCCCGATCAAGACATGCGGAATATGGGCGGGTTGCGCCACAAGATGCCCATTACTTTTGTGACAATGCTTATCGCAACATTGTCTATTTCCGGGGTGCCCTTTGTTTTTTCTGGGTTCTGGAGCAAGGACGCGATCTTAGGCGGCGTGCTGGGACGGGCGATGGAGTGGAACTCTGTTCATCATTACCTCCTATTCGGTATAGCACTCTTTGCCGCCGGAATTACGGCGTTCTATATGTTCCGACTGATTTTCATGACCTTCTTCGGTGAGCCACGCAACCAAGAGATGCACGACATGGCACATGAATCACCGATGTCAATGACCGTGCCGCTCCTCATTTTGGCTGTTTTAAGTCTGCCTATCGTGAATGTGCTCTGGTTTAACGAAAACTATGTTAAACCGCCGGAACAGCCGCATCTTCATGCACCGCAGCATGCCCATATCTCACCCGACATCAAAACTGACAAGGCGAAAATGACGTTATCACTTTTCGGCATTTCCGAAGCAGTTGCAGCGGAAGAAGGTGGAAACGATACACACGGCGCACACGTGGATGAAGGTCATCATGGGCATGGTCCTGCACATACGATCGCAATGGTGCTATCTATTTTTGTCGCTGGATTAGGTATATTGCTCTCATGGATGTTCTACCATAGACGAAGTTTATCTGCAGAATCTGTCGCAACGACTTTCCGACCCCTTTATAACCTTTTCTGGCACAAATACTACTTTGACGAATTTTACGACGGCGTGTTGGTTGCCCTGACGGTGTGGAAAGCCCGGCTCTTCGCTCAATTCGATGGGACTATTGTTGATGGCATCGTTAACGGCGTTGGCACGGTGACGCGAGATATTCTCGCAGTCTTCATTGGGATTTTCGATAACCGTGTCGTTGATGGTCTTGTCAATCGAGTCGCTGAGGTAACATGGGCAATCGGTGGAAGAGTTCGCCGGATCCAAACTGGTGCGATTCAAACCTATCTCTTCGTTGTGTTGGCTGGAATTGTGTTGTTAATCTTGATTTTCCGAGTTCTCTAAGTGTTGGGTTTTCCCTGTGCTCCATTCCATTACGCGCAGGGTCTTGGTATCGCACAAACCCGTAGCCCGTAACTGAAGTGGAGGGCGGATACGAGGAAGGCACATCAAGTAAAAACCCATTTTGTGCAAGCCTCTATAGGCTTGCGGGACAATACTCCGCAAGGTATAATTAAAAAATGTTACTGTCGCTAATGATTTTTATCCCGTTGCTCGGGATGATCGCTGTTTTACTTCTGCCGCGCGAGTCGGAGGAACTCATCAAACGCGTTGCGCTCCTCTTCACACTCGTTCCACTTGCACTTGCAGTCGCTTTATTTATATCCTATGACCGCTCGACTGCAGGAACGCAGTACGTCGTTAACGTTCCTTGGATTCAGGCGTTTAACATCCAATATCACATCGGCATTGACGGACTTAGTGTGACGCTTTTACTCCTCACTGCACTCTTAGGGCCCATCTGTGTTATCGCCTCTTGGCGCAACATCGAAAAAGGTATCAAAGCGTACATGGCGTTGTTCCTATTGCTTGAGACAGGAATGCTGGGTTTCTTCGCGGCATTGGATCTGTTTCTCTTCTATGTCTTCTTTGAATTGACGCTTCTACCGATGTATTTCCTTATCGGTATATGGGGCGGCCCCCGTCGTGAGTACGCCGCGATTAAGTTTTTCCTCTATACGCTCTTCGGTAGTGTCTTGATGTTAGTCGCCATGATAGCTGTCTATCTCAACAGTGGAGCACCGGGTGCGCGAACCTTTGATATTCCGACACTCATTACCTTAGCATCTACAGAGGGACATGCACTCAACAACGTCAATTTCCAGATTTGGGTCTTCCTCGGTTTCTTTATCGGGTTTGCTGTTAAGGTGCCGATCTTTCCCTTCCACACATGGCTTCCCGATGCACACGTCGAAGCACCGACAGCAATTAGCGTTATCCTTGCGGGGATTCTCCTAAAGATGGGGACTTATGGGTTGGTTCGGATTAACATGGCGATGTTTCCAAAAGGTTTGGACTTCTTCTGTAATGGAATTGGTTTCTGGGGTAACAGTCTCGCACTTCTTGGATTTATTAACATCGTCTACGGATCCTTCTGTGCGTTGGCACAAACCGACTTTAAGAAGTTAGTGGCTTATTCCAGCATCGGACACATGGGTTTCGTCATCTTAGGGCTTTCCGCCCGAAATGATAGCGGTATCACCGGTGCGATTCTCCAGATGTTCAACCACGGTGTCATCAGTGCAATGCTCTTCCTACTCGTCGGTGTTCTGTACGATAGAGCACACCATCGTGAAATCAACGGATTTGGCGGTCTGGGAACTAAAATGCCCGTCTATACCGGCATTACAACGCTTGCGTTTATGGCTTCCTTAGGATTACCCGGCTTGAGTGGCTTCGTTGGAGAGGCACTCTCTTTGCTCGGTGCCTATGATAAATTCAAAATGTTGACCATCCTGTCCACGATAGGTATTGTTGTCGGTGCAGCATATTTCCTCTGGACGCTCCAAAGGGTTTTCTTAGGGACACTCAATCCGAAATATGAAGAACTGCCCGAAATCAATGGACGCGAAATTTTGACGCTGGTGCCGCTCGGAATCTTAACCATCGTACTCGGTGTCTGGCCCAACTTCGCTATTGATATGTTCAGAGAATCGGTTACCAACCTCATAGACGTACTGCACGCGATATAGGAGGTTTGAGGAAAGTATGCAACCCTTAAGCAACATAGAAAGCCTCCTCTACTTCAGCCCAGAAATCCTCCTTGTGATTTTTGCTGCCGCTGTGGTGATCCTTGATCTCATTGTGAAGGATACAGAAAGTTCCGCGGTCGCACATCTCTCCCTCGCAGGGTGCATTTGTGTATTCGCCACTGTCCTTGTCACACACTTCTCCTTTAGTCATGAAGGGCCGGTTTCCCTCTTTTTGGGAATGGTCCAACTTGACGTGTTCTCCAGTTTTTTCAAGGTTCTGCTGCTGCTCGCGACTACTGCAACGATTCTCTTTTCCCTCCGCTCTGAGGAACTGGATGCCCGGTTGAAGGGCGAATACTACGCGCTCTTGTTAGCCATCACCCTTGGGATGTTCCTGATGGCATCGTCAACGAATTTGTTGATGATATTTATCTCGCTGGAAACGGTGAGTCTTACCTCCTACATTCTTGCCGGGTTCTTGACGCATAACCCTCGTTCCAGTGAAGCTGCGTTCAAATACATTACGTATGGCGCAGTCGCATCTGGAACCATGCTTTTCGGGTTATCGCTCCTGTTCGGAATGGCTGGCAGCGGCGATCTCGGTCAAATTAGTGTCCGACTCACGGAGCTCCTCGCAGCTGGGGAAGTCGCTCCGCTTGCTGTGCTGATTGCGATAACCTTCATTCTGGCAGGTGTGGGTTACAAGATAGCTTCAGTTCCATTCCACATGTGGTCTCCTGATGTCTACGAAGGCGCACCTATCCCAATCACCGCCTTTCTGTCAGTCGCCTCAAAATCCGCAGGGTTTGCTCTGTTCATCAGGTTTTTCTACTCTGGATTTGGTAGTTCTGAATTAATGCAGGCTGTTGATTGGACCTTTATGTTGGCGATCGTCTCCGCGTTGACGATGACTGTCGGAAATCTTGCCGCTTTGCCACAACAGAATGTGAAACGGTTATTAGCGTATTCCAGCATCGCACACGGTGGTTACCTTTTGATGGGCGGCGTTCTGCTCACCCCCGAAGGCATCGGTGCGATCCTCTTCTACCTCATTGTTTATCTCTTTATGAACTTAGGCGCGTTCCATGTCGTTGTTCTGATTGCGAATGAGGAGGGAAGTGAAATGATAGAAGGCTACCGGGGTCTCGCCTCGCGTGCGCCGTTGGTCGCTTGGGCAATGGCGATTTTCCTCTTTTCGCTAACTGGAATTCCCCCGTTCGCCGGATTCTTCGGGAAATGGTTACTCTTCGCCGCTGTCCTTGAGCAAGGGTATTATTGGCTGGCACTTGTCGGTCTGTTAAATAGCGTTGTCTCGCTCTACTATTATGCCCGTATTGTGAAAGCGATGTTTCTTGAAGATGCTGGCGAGGAAACAACACAGACCTCCTTTTCTACCGGCACTTTTGCGCTCTTGAGCGTCTTTGTCATCCCAACGATTCTCATCGGGTTCCTTAATATCTTCTACACCTTTTCCAATATCTCAGTCCCTGTGATACCGATGCAGTAAATTCATGAAAAAGAATTGACAAACAGGGTTAATTGAGATATACTTAAGAGCACAACGGGTCTGCAAATGTGGATCAATGCCCGGTCGTCTAATGGTAGGACGCGTGGCTCTGGACCACGTAGTGAAGGTTCGAGTCCTTCCCGGGCAGTTCTTTCTATTACCTCAATGCGCCGCTATCGTCTAGGGGTTAGGACGGGTGGTTCTCAGCCACCAAACCGGGGTTCGAATCCCCGTAGCGGTATCTCTTACCTATAAGGGCGGGCTTCCACACTACCCGCCCATTGTTTTAAGTGCACGAACACCTCTAAAGTAAAATCCCACACTGGAGAAAACACAAATGCACGATACCTCCAAACATACCAACCGACTTATCCACGAAACAAGCCCTTATCTGCTCCAGCACGCGTATAATCCCGTTGACTGGTATCCATGGGGCGAAGAAGCCTTGGCGCGCGCCAAGGATGAGCAGAAGCCTATCCTCCTCAGTATCGGTTACTCAGCGTGCCACTGGTGCCATGTCATGGAACGCGAATCCTTTGAAAACGAGGAGATCGCCGCGGTCATGAACGATCTTTTTATCAACATTAAAGTCGATAGAGAAGAACGTCCTGATTTAGATGAAATCTACATGAACGCCATCCAGATCATGACGCGTCAAGGTGGCTGGCCCATGACCGTCTTTCTTACGCCCGACCTGAAACCTTTCTATGGTGGAACCTATTACCCACCCACCGATAGATACGGTAGACCCGGGTTCCCAAAGGTGATGCACGCCGTTGCCGAGGCGTTCAACGATCAGAATGTGCAGGTCCTACAGCAAGCGGACGAAATTACTGATCGCCTTACACAGATGGGCAACGTGGTTGATCCACACCCCCATGAACTCACTGAGCAACTCCTGCAGAATGCTTTCCAACATTACCGCTCCCAATTCGATTCACATCACGGAGGATTCGGCAACGTCCCCAAGTTTCCACCCAGTATGGGGTTGCCCTTCCTGTTACGCTATTGGCATCACAGTGGCAACGCCAATGCTTTAGAGATGGTCGAACTCACGTTGGAAAAAATGGCACGCGGAGGTCTGTACGACCAACTCGGTGGCGGCTTCCACCGATACTCCACTGATGCCCACTGGCTTGTTCCACACTTCGAGAAGATGCTGTATGACAACGCCCAACTCGTCGTCGCCTATTTTGAGGCGTACCAAGCCACTCAGAAACTGTTCTATCGCGATATAGCCGTTGAGACGCTTGATTACGTACTCCGCGAGATGTACGACGCAGAAAACGGAGGTTTTTATTCCACGCAAGACGCGGATAGCGAAGGTGTAGAAGGCAAATTCTTCGTCTGGGAGCCGAACGATGTGGAAGACATTATCGGGGAAGAGAACGCTGAAATCTTCTGTGAGTATTACGACATCACGCCACAAGGTAACTTTGAGGGAGAAAACATCCTCCACGTCCAAACGCAGCCTGATATCTTTGCTCGGAAACTACAGATGGATGTCGGAGAACTGGAGGCTCTCCTTGCAGACGGAAGGCAGAAGTTGTTTGAAGAGCGAGAGAAGCGGATTAAACCGGGATTGGACGACAAAATCCTCACCAGTTGGAACGGCATTATGATTCGCGGCATGGCGATGGGATACCAACTGACCGGGAAACCCGAATACCTTGAGGCGTGTGTAAAATCCGCCGAATTCGTCTTGACGACGCTCTCACAAGAGAACGGACTCCTTTTGCGTACCTATCGTGCCGGCAAAAGCCATCTCAACGCGTATCTTGAGGACTACGCTTACTTCATCGCCGGGTTAATCGCTCTTTATGAAGCCAGTTTTGAACCACGATGGCTTACTGAAGCCGAACGCCTTGCACATCTCATGATAGACCAATTCGGAGACGAGGCAGGCGAAGGGTTCTTCTTCACCGGCAAATCGCACGAGACGCTTATCGTCCAATCCAAATCGGCTTACGACGGTGCTACGCCTTCTGGGGCATCCATGGCGATTCATAGCCTCTTACGGCTTGCCAAGCATCTTGACAACCCCGAATTCCACGACAAAGCCGTCGAGACGTTATTGCTCTACTTCCATCAGATGGAGGGAATGCCATCAGGGTCCGGGCAACTGCTCTGTGAATTAGCTTTCCTGCTGTCAACTCCGAAAGAGATTGCCATCGTTGGTGAAAAAGGAGATGCGAAAACGGATGCGATGTTAGAAGCGTTGCACGGTATCTACCTGCCCAACAAAATCGTTGGTTTGAGCGAATCCCCTGATGGACAAACCTTACCACTCCTTATGAACAAGCCACAGATTGATAACACCGCAACGGTTTACGTCTGTGAGGATTACGTCTGCCAAACTCCGAAAGCGGATGTTGCGGCGTTCCTGGAGTTGCTGAAATAAAAAAGAACCGACACTCATGGCTTTACACCCCGATTTTCCAGAATCTCCATACGCAGTTATCGAGCCTTCTGTCCGTTGGCTCCCAGATCCGTCCCTGCTGTTCAATATGGACTATGGAATGCTCCTGCCACCACTTGTGCAAAAGATCCGGGAACAGGTCAAAACGTGGCGGGACAACAACTACAGCGGTGCCTCCAAAACAAGCATAGCACTCCTCAATTGGTGGTTCAAGACCTCACACTTGCAGGAACAGACTGACGGAACGGTGACTGAGTTTCAGTATTACTTCGCCCAACGCGAGGCACTTGAAACCATCATTTATCTCTACGATGTCGTCAAAATGAAAGACAAATTCGATCTCATGCGTTTTGACAGTTCCGGTGCTATTGCCACAGGGATGTTTGACGAAAATTGGCGGCGGTTTGTGATAAAGATGGCAACTGGCACGGGCAAGACAAAGGTGATGAGTCTCGCAATCGCATGGAGTTTCTTTCATAAATTATACGAAACTGATTCTCAACTCTCACGCAACTTTCTCGTTATTGCCCCGAATATCATCGTGCTAGACCGGCTCTATCACGACTTTCAGGGATTACGTATCTTCTTTGAAGATCCTGTGCTACCCGACAACGGCTTTGAGGGAAATAATTGGCGTGACGATTTTCAATTGACGCTGCACGTCCAAGACGAAGTGCGTACCACACGTTCCACCGGTAACATTTTCCTCACGAATATCCACCGTGTCTATTCCAGCGATCAACCGCTTCCCTCGCCCGGCAATGAAAACAGTATGGACTACTTTTTGGGTAAGAAACCGGCGGGTGAAACCACGGATTCTAAAGTCGACCTCGGAGACATCGTCCGCGATATTGACGAATTGATGGTGCTCAACGATGAAGCACACCATATTCATGCCTCTGGGATGGCATGGTTTCAATCCATTAAGGATATTCACAATCGCCTTTTGCAAAAGGGCAATGAATTGGCATTGCAAGTGGACGTAACGGCTACGCCAAAGCACAATAACGGTGCAATTTTTGTGCAAACCGTCTCGGATTATCCGCTGGTAGAGGCGATTTCGCAAAATGTGGTTAAACACCCTGTCCTTCCGGATGCCGAGAGTCGAGCGAAACTTCTTGAGAAACAAAGCGTGAAGTACACCGAGAAATATGCCGATTATCTCAACTTAGGGGTTATAGAATGGCGCAAAGCATCCGAAGAGCATGAAAAACTGGGAAAGAAAGCGATTTTGTTTGTGATGACCGATGATACCAAAAACTGCGATGAGGTGGCGGATTATCTCGAAAACCATTACCCTGACCTCAAAGATGCTGTCCTGGTGATTCACACGAAACAAAATGGCGAAATTTCTGAGGCAACATCTTCTGGTAAGAAAAAGGACGAACTTGAGAAACTCCGTGAGCAGGCGAATAAAATTGACTCACAGGAGAGTCCATACAAGACGATAGTTTCTGTGTTGATGCTTAAAGAGGGATGGGATGTCAAGAACGTAACCACGATTGTTGGGATCCGCGCCTATTCCGCACAGAGTAACATTTTACCAGAGCAGACTTTAGGCCGCGGGCTACGCCGAATGTACGCCGATGCAGTGAATGAGTCTGTGAGTGTCGTCGGCACAGATGCCTTCATGGACTTTGTTGAGCAGATTCAAGCGGAAGGTGTGGAATTAGAACGCCAGGCAATGGGTACAGGAACGAAACCGAAGACTCCTCTCGTGATTGAAGTGGATAAAGAAAATGTCCACAAGGACATTGATGCACTTGATATTGAGGTTCCAATACTCACGCGGCGCGTCTATCGTGAGTACAAGAATCTGGCGGACTTAGACGTTACGCAACTTGACTTTACGTCTATTTCGTATCAGCAATTTGGCGAAGCCGAAGTACGGGAAATTGTTTTTGAGTATATGACGACGAGCGAAGTCGCACACACAACAATATTGGAAAGTCCGGGCACCGAAGATTATCGCAGTGCACTCGGCTATTTTACCCACACGATTATGAAGGAACTGCGACTCATCAGCGGTTATGAGGTGCTATACAGAAAAGTAAAAGATTTTGTGCAGGATCGCCTCTTCGGTGAGTCGATGGTCTTAGACGATCCGAATACCTTACGAAATCTCTCTGAACTCCATGCTACAAAAACCGTCATTGAGACCTTCAAACGTGCCATCAACGATCTCACAATACAGGATAGAGGGGAGGCGGAACTAAGCGAGACGACAAGGGTGCAGGATACACGTCCCTTTATGGTGAAAGAGCAAGAAGCCTTGATTCCTCAAAAATCGGTGTTCAATAGAATTACGGGTGATAGTCATTTTGAACTGGAATTTGCAGCGTTTCTTGAAAGTTGTTCTGATGTTGTCTCTTACGTCAAGAACTACTACGGCGTGCATTTCAAACTCGACTATATCAACGCCGATGGTGACATCTCTAACTACTACCCTGATTTTCTGGTGAAGTTGACCGATGGACGTGTGGTTGTCGTCGAGACGAAGGGAAGAGAAGATCTGGATGTACCACTCAAGATGCAACGTCTGGCGCAGTGGTGTGCAGATGTCAACAACGCCGTACCGAATGTTGATTACGATTTTGTCTACGTGGATCAGGAGAGTTTTGATGTGTATAGACCGCAGACGTTCCAGCAGGTACTGGATGCCTTTACGGAATACAAACCCTAAGAGATCTGTGTGGGAGCGTAGGAGCGATCTCCGAATCGCGACTTAAAACTCGAAAACTACTTGATATACCATACCAATTGATGTTAGAATATTAGACATACTTCCACAGGTTTTCTCTTTTTTAGAGGGGGTGGCATTATGACAGCTTATGCATTCTGGAACAACAAAGGCGGTGTTGGCAAGAGTTTTTTAAGTTTTGTTGCAGCAACCGAGTACGCCCGCACTTATCCTAACACTGATGTCTATGTGATAGACCTGTGCCCACAGGCAAATATCTCTGAAACTTTACTGATTAATTCTGATGTTTTTCACAAACTTATAGGGAAAAAACCCCGTGCTACAGTAGCAGGATACCTTGAAGCACGTTTGAATTCTCCATTCAGAATTATCAAAGATGTGTCTCCCTACGTGTGTAGACCTCGAGATTTTAACAAAAATCTACCAGATAATTTACTTCTGGTTTGCGGTGATAATCTGTTAGAAATTCTATCTGAAGCGATTCGCCAAACCTCTCAACTTGCTATTCCCGTGGATGCATGGAAACAGGTACTTAATTGGATCAAAGATTTAACATTTGCATTACGTAACCGGAGCGGGAACCGAGATGCCCTTTTCATCCTTGACTGTAATCCGAGTTTTGCCATCTATACCCAATTAGCACTCGCTGCCGCCGAAAACCTTGTCATTCCTTTCACACCTGATGATAGCTCGCGGAGAGCTATGGAGAATGTTGTAGCACTACTTTACGGATACAATATGGAAGACCCGAAAGTAGAAACTTACGCAAAAATTAGTTTTTCCAAAAGAGCAAGGGAAGAGGGACTTGTTATTCCGAAACTTCATACCTTCGTTAGTAACCGCGTAACCCTTTATCGAGGGACAGCAAGTAGAGCCTTTGAAGCAGTAAATGAGGCTATCAAGGAGACATTGGAGACTCTCCACAAAAAGCACCGGCAAATCTATGCAACACCGAAAGAAACACCCAGTGAAAGGTTCATAGAGATACCTGACTATCATAGTGCTTGTGTGATTATGGCAACAATGGGGATACCCTTACATAACCTTCGTCCTGGACCTCATAAGGTGCGAAACAAACAAGTACAAATCAATCCCGAACCTTTAGAACGTTATCAAGAAGCCCTGACTAATTTTGTAGAATGTCTGTAGAGGTTTCCTGTGCCATCACCCGCAGCATTGAAATATAAGACTACCGTAGGACGTATACAGACACTTCGCAGAGCAGCAACAGATAGGCGATTGCGGCCTATGTCTTATGATGAAATACAGGTTTACTATCATGCAGCACTTACTGGTTACGTCGCTACGTGGAATGCATACATAGATAACTTGGTTCGAGACTTCTATGATGTGATAGCAGATGCCGCGAATCCTAAATTTGATGCCATCCACACACTCGCCATGAGCATGACAGAAAATGCCTTGGCAAGATTTAATACGCCAAACTGGGAAAATGTACGCAATCTCCTCAATCAGTACACAGGATACGATCCTATCAATGATTGGGGTGTATCCCAAGTTAGTATGAACTTGGAGCAGGTACATCAACGGTTGAATGAGATATTACGCGTTCGCCACAGTTTCGCACACGGTTCTGATATGCCCGCTTACGTTTGGACACAATCATCAAGTGGACGGATAAGACTAACGAGCAAATCCATTCAAGAGACTGAAGTATTCTTCAAAAATCTTGTCAAGGTTACAGATAAAGGCATGAAAACACATATTGAACTAACTTACGGACTTACTAATATCTGGTAGCGAGAAACGAGGCAAAGCATGCCAAAACTCACCGAACAGGAACGCCAAGAAATCATCCGCTTTCTTGAGGCAGACAAGCCCCTGCCCGACAAATACCGCTTTCTGCTCTTTGAAGACAAACGCGAAGTTGAACTCGTCTGGAATGGTAAAACCAATGAGGTCTGCAACATCGTCCTCCCGTTTCAAACGATTGAGCAGGTGGACGAACCGCGCGCCGAGAAACCCTCCGAAGATAATATGCAACTCTCAATGTTTGATACCCGAGGGCGTCAACTGAAAGGCTGGACGAACAAACTCATCTGGGGCGATAATAAACTGGTGCTATCATCCCTCAAAAACGGACCCCTACGCGACGAGATTGAAGCACAAGGTGGGCTCAAACTCATTTACATTGATCCACCCTTTGATGTGGGCGCAGACTTTTCGATGAATATCGACATTGGTGACGAGACCTTTACCAAAGATCCGAATATCCTTGAAGAGATTGCTTACCGGGATACTTGGGGTAAGGGTGCAGATTCGTTTATCGCGATGATCTATGAGCGGCTAATTCTGATGCGGAATTTGTTGGCGGAGGATGGGAGTATTTATGTGCATTGCGATTGGCGGCTGAATGCGAGTCTTCGGTTGATTCTTTCGGAGATATTTGGTGAATCATTCTTCCAAAGAGAAATAATATGGTATTTTGACAATGTTTCCGGATACAAGAGCATTGCCTTGAATTGGATCAGAGACCACGAAACCATAATGTGGCTGACCAAATCCCAATCTTTCATATTCAATAAGGTATATGGCGACTATCCAGAGGGTTATGAAAATAAATTCAGTAACGTAGATGAGAATGGTAGGCGTTACATGAAACGTGCCGGAAGACGACAATACCTAGATGAATCAAAGGGTAAAGCTCTAGGAGATGTATGGCGTATTCCGTTTATCAATAACATGGCGGATGAGAGAGTTGGGTACCCTACCCAAAAACCCGAAGCCCTATTAGAACGTATCATCAAAGCGTCCTCTAACGAAGGCGACCTTGTTGCTGACTTCTTTTGTGGCTCCGGCACCACTGCCGCCGTTGCTGAAAAATTGGGACGTAAATGGATTGCGACAGACCTCGGCAAGTTCGCTATCCACACCACACGCAAACGGATGATTGGAGTCCAGCGTCAACTCAAAGCGGACGGTAAAGACTACCGAGCTTTTGAAATTCTTAACCTCGGCAAATATGAACGGCAACACTACATCGGTGTTAATCCGAATCTGCTCGAAGCAGAACAGCAGAAGCAATCCGTAGAGAAAGAGAAGGCGTTTATTGACCTTATCTTGCGTGCTTACGCCGCCGAAAAGACAGAGGGGTTCGTCAGTTTTCAGGGTAAAAAAGCCGGAAAACTTATCGCCATTGGGCCCGTCAACTTGCCAGTGACGCGCCTGTTCGTAGAGAGAATTATCCTTGAGTGCCGCAAGCATCAGATTACTCGCGTGGATGTCCTCGGTTTTGAGTTTGAGATGGGGCTATTTCCCAACGTGTTAGCTGATGCGAAAAACAGCGGCATTGATCTCTCTCCCAAATACATTCCCGCTGACGTATTTGACAAGCGTGCAGTGGAACAGGGACAAGTCGTATTCCATGATATGGCGTTCATTGAAGTCAAACCCCATATCACAGCAGAAACACAAGAAAAATCCGCTACTGTGGCAGTGGAACTCACTGATTTTTCTGTCTTCTATTCACAGGATTCCGTCTCACACGCTGAGCAGACGCTGAAAAATAGGAGCAGTCGGATTGTGGTAGAGAAGGGACAAATCGTCAAGGTCAGCAAAGATGCAGATGGGATTGTCGGTCGTGAGGTGCTCACGAAACATTGGACAGACTGGATTGACTACTGGTCGGTAGATTTTGACTTTGAGAGCAAACACGAGATTATCCGCATGCAAGATCCAGACACAGGAGAATGGGAAGAACAATGGACAGGCAACTATGTTTTTGAAAATGAATGGCAGAGTTTTCGCACGAAGAAAGACCGCTCATTGGAATTGACCAGCGTCGCCCACGAGTGCCTGCCCGGTCGTCGCAAACTTGCCATTAAGGTGGTAGACATTTTTGGGAATGACACGATGACGATTGTGGAGGTAACAGTGTGAAGTTCGCTCTGCCACAGATCCGCCATGACTACAAAAGTTTTGAAACCTTGGTGTGTCTCTATGAACAGACCAAAGAACACGTCCTTGATAGTGTTCTAATCGACATGAAGGCGACGCGTTGGTTTGATGCTGATATGTGCGCAGCGTTTGGTGCAATTCTTTACAGTTTGGGAAACAGATTAAACGAAGTGAATTTAATTCAGATTCCTCAAAAAGTTGAAACTATCTTGTCAAAAAACGGCTTCCTCAGCCACTATGGACGCGAGAAAATCCCGGATCGGTGGGGAACAACTATTCCGTATCGACGGTTTGATGTTCAAGACGACCATTATTTTGCTGACTATATTGAAGATGAGTTAATACATCGTTCCGAGATACCTGAAATGTCACATAGTTTGTTAAAGAAATTCCGTGAGAGCATTTTTGAGATATTCAGTAATGCTGTCTTACATTCACACACTAAGTTGGGAATTTTTAGCTGCGGACAATTTTTTCCTAATCGAAATCGGCTGGATTTTACGGTGGCAGATTTAGGGGTGACTATGCTTGAAAATATAAAAAACTATACTGGCACTGAACTTTCGCCCGAAGAGGCAATTATCTGGGCTACTCAGGAAGGGCATACGACCAAAGGGGATAACTTGCCGGGTGGATTAGGGCTGAAAATACTTTATGATTTTATTCACTTGAATGGCGGTTGTCTCCAAATTGTGTCGGATGCCGGTTATTGGCAACTGAAAGACAGCAGAGTTATAACAAAACCGTTGACTTATTCGTTTCCCGGTACAGTTGCAAGTATAGAAATCAATACAGCAGATACGGCTGCTTACGTACTTGTTTCCGAACTGAAGGCAGAAGACATCTTTTAAGTAAGGATTTTAAGTAAGGAGATAACTATGTCAGAAGATATTAAGATATCCGTATTTGGAACCGTGGGCAGTCCTTTGTGCGTCGCCTCAGGCGATGGACAGAAGGTTTATGATCGGTTATCCACCGCTCTTGAAAATGAAAGGTGCGTTGTTCTTTCATTTCACAATATCACGACACTCACCTCGGCTTTCCTGAACTCCGCGATTGGTCAGTTATACGGAACATTCAGCGAAGAGGAAGTTCGGGCTCAGTTAAAAGTGGAAGATATGGAGCAAGATGATCTTGCTCTCTTGAAGCGTGTCGTTGACAATGCCAAATTGTATTTCAAAGATCCGGAAAAATATAGTCAAGCAGTTGAAGAAACGCAGGAAAATGAAGACGATGAACCACAATGTGATAGCAGTGAGGCAACACAGCTTTACCTCGAAAGATAAATTGTTTCTAGATGCCAATATCTGGTTTTACCTATATGTTCTGCATGGACCAGGGGATTCTACTGTGCAAACTTATTCCAGTGTGTTTAACCGTATTCTGAAGGCACAAAGTAAGATTTACATTGATGTCCTTGTTGTCTCAGAATTTATCAACGCTTACGCTAGAAGGGCCTGGAAACTTGTAGCACAGCATATTAAGGATTTCAAAACTTTTCGCAACAATGTAGATTTTAAACCAGTGGCCCAAGATATTGCTGCTGCTGTAAAGCAGATCATGAAACACTGTTTGCCGGTAGAAAGCTGCTTTACAACGTTAAAAATGAACGAGCTGCTCACTGACTACGACACCGGTAATTTCGACTTTAATGATCAGGTGATAACAGAAATCTGTAAAAGCAACGGCTTCACGCTCATAACAAACGATAGCGATTTCAAAACCCAGGAAATATCAATTTTGACTGCGAATCAATCTCTATTAACCAATTGATAAATTCTCACTACAATCTCCACGAGGCATCTGTATGAGTCTGAAAGTCCAAATTTAATTATAGTAGAATCCGAAAATAAGTTTACATTTTCTGGTATTTATGCTATGCTCTATAATGGGCGCATATTCCACAGATTTCCGCAAACGCGTGCTAGATTTCATTCATAAAGGTGGCAGGAAACCGTCGCGGGATGGACGGTTTGTGTCTCAAGACGGACGATCTATAACTGGCGAGAAGTCGAAGATCCATTTGTCTCTGAAAAGCCGGGCCCCAAGGAGCCTCGCTCTATTGATAACGATGCCCTTGAGCAACACGGCGTTAACTTTCCGGATCATACCCTCACCGAGCGTGCGAAACACTTCGGTGTTTCCACAAACGGCATCTCTTATGCGATGTTGAAACTCAATATCACGAAAAAAAAGACGACGACTTACAGAAAACAGTGTCCTCTAAAACGGCGAGAGTCTCTCTCAGCCCTTCACCGAGAGATACAAGAACACTGCAAAACGCCTGCTTACATTGACGAGACGGGGTTCACCCGAGAAGCGTTCTGTCGGTATGCTGATGCCCGAAAGGACTCTGTGTCCGAGAGAAAGTGCCAAGTCATTGGTATAGGCAAACGACTTTAATTGCGGCACGGATAGATGGGTGTTTCACGGACCCCCTTGCTTTTCGAGGGGCGTGTGATGCAGTTGCCTTCAACACATGGAAACCTTCGGAGATATTCTGTCCATTGCTGGATGAAACCTACGTTGTGATTATGGACACCGCTGCTTTCCATAAAGGTTCCCAGACGTAGGCGTTGATCCGGGGGTGCGGGGCGAGTTTATTGTTTTTACCCCCGTATTCCCCAGAGTTGAACCCGATTGAGAAGGGCTTCGCCAACATCAAACGGATCCGTCAATACAACGCTGACACTGCTATTGATGATGATATTATCAAAGTGTATAACTAATTATGGGCTTTACTATAAAATAAAAAATGAGAGTGTTTATGTAAAGATACCCCAAGTTGCTACCTATGTAAAAAGTTGTTTGATATTGGTAGCGATGAGAAACGAAAACCCTTTCAACTCGAAACCCAGAACCGTCACAGCGTGTATCGACTTGGGTAAAAACTGTTCAATCAGACTGTTTGAAGTCTCTACACGTTTGCCCCGGACCTGCTGAAGATAAACTTCCCACGCCGGATATTGGCGTTTCGAGTTCTTCTTGCGTAAGGGTTTCAGGAGGATGCCCGCCGCTTCAGGGCATCCTCAATGCCATAAGTCGTCACAGATCGTATAAACTGCTACAATCGTCAAGTCCATGGGGTGCTCCTTTTAGTTTTTCTGATTATAGTAGATTCCGTAATTACTTATACACTCATATCGTCGTGTGAGCATTGCACAGGCTAACAGCCTATGCTACAAGTGTGAACCTGTTTTCGGATTTTACTATAAAAACACTCTAAAGGTTGTCCCATGGATTTACAACCCATGACTCACTCGCAACTTGGGTTACCTTAGTAGGAGAACCGCCGAGTGCCTACTCACGGACCTGACCGTCTCCGTAGACAATATACTTATAAGTCGTTAATCCTTCAAGCCCCATCGGTCCGCGGGAGTGGAGTTTTTGTGTGCTAATCCCGACCTCAGCCCCTAATCCGAATTCATAGCCATCGGTGAAGACAGTGCTGGCATTGACATAGACTGCGGCGGAATCGACCTCTTTGAGAAACCGTTGTGCCTCGCTGTAACTTTCGGTGATAATCGCGTCGGAATGATGCGAACCGTAGGTTTCAATGTGATCAATGGCTGTGTCTATGTCATCTACAATCCGAACAGATAGAATATAATCGAGGTATTCTGTCCGCCAATCTTCTTCAGTTGCGGGTTTCGCTGCCGAATAGATTTGCTGTGTTCGTTCGCATCCACGGATTTCTACATTAGCACCTTGTAACTTGTCACAGAGAATAGGAAGAAACTTCTCAGCAGCATCCGTGTGGACGAGGAGTGTCTCTACGGCATTGCAGACAGCAACCTTGTAGCCAACTTTCGCATTCATACAGATTTTGGTAGCCATATCAAGGTCGGCGGCTTCGTCAACGTAGATATGACAGATACCATCGGCATGTCCTAACACCGGGACATCGGATTTCTTCATCAAAAATTGGACGAATTCATTACTACCACGTGGAATGATAAGGTCAACGTCGTCTGGCAATTGGATAAGTTCATAAACCGCTTGGCGATCGGTCGTGTTAACGAACTGGATGGCATCTGGCATGCCTTCTGCAGCAGCGGTCTTGCTGAGGATATCCGCAAGCATTGCGTTAGAGTGAATGGCTTCAGAGCCGCCTCGGAGGATAACCCCGTTTCCGGATTTGATGCAAAGTGCTGACACCTCAACAGTAACGTCGGGACGCGACTCATATACGACAGCGACGACACCGATAGGGACACGGACCGTACCAATTTTAAGTCCATTTGGACGTTCCCCCATACTAATGACCGCCCCAATCGGGTCAGGGAGTGCGGCGACTTGACGAAGGTTGTCCACCATCCGTTCAATTTTTGGGTCGTCGAGGAGGAGACGTTGCATGAGGGGCGCAGCGAGTCCGGTTTTTTCGCCTTCTTCGAGATCAATGCGATTTGCTTCCTGAATTTTATCTTTCGAATTCTGTAGACTTTCAGCCATCGCTAAGAGAGCGTGATTTCGGATATCGGCGGAACTTCGTGATAAAACGCGCATTGCCGATTTTGCCTTTTTCGCCTGCGACTGGATTAATTCTTGGATATTTTGGTTCATAATATTCCTTTAGTGAGATAACCGTAAGTAGACGGTAACTAAAATGGAGCGAAATCAGTCGAGTAATACCAAATTATCTCGGTGTATGATTTCATCGTAATCGCGGTAGCCGAGGATATTCTCAATATGCTTCGTATGTTTTCCCGCAAGTTTGGCAGTCTCCACGGCATTATAGTTCACCAAACCGCGTGCGAATTCCGTCCCGTTTTCGGTAAGACACGAGACTGTATCGCTATAGTCAAAATCACCTTCAACGCGTCTAACGCCAGCAGGTAGCAGACTTTTACCACCGCGCACGAGCGCATCCCGTGCGCCATTGTCGACAAAAAGTCTGCCTTTCGGCGGACGCGAATAAGCGATCCACCGTTTTCGTCCAGAGATACGGGAATTTGGGAGGAATAACGTTCCGAGGCGTTCACCTTTTAAGAGCCGTGTTACGACAAGCGGTTCCTGTCCGTATGCCATCACCATCATCTCTCCGGATCCGGTGACGATATCAGCGGCTTGCAATTTCGTCACCATCCCCCCAGTGCCACTGATTGTGCCAGCTTGTCCAGCGGCCTTCCTGATTTTCTCAGAGATAGTCGTAACGGTGTGTATCAATTCCGAGTTGGGATCTTGTCTCGGATCTGCGGTGTAAAAGCCTGCCTGATCAGAGAGGATGACGAGGAGTTGTGCTTGGGCGAGGTTCGTTACGTAAGCAGAAAGGGTGTCATTATCACCGACTCGAATCTCATCCACAGCGACGGTGTCGTTTTCATTGATAATCGGAATCACATCGAGATGTAGGAGTGCGCGGAGGGTGTCGTTCATGCGAGTGTAGCGTTTCCGATTGGAGAAGTCATCGCGTGTGAGAAGCATGAGAGCGGTTTGCTGTCCATAGTTACGAAACAGTTCCTCGTAGACCGCCATCAACTGAATTTGCCCAACAGCGGCGGCGGCTTGCAAAAGCGGTAGCGTCTGTGGGCGCTGTTTCAAACCGAGTCGGGGCCACCCCGCGGCGATTGCTCCAGATGTAACAAGGATAATCTCTACACCGTCCTGTTTAACGAGTGCTAAATCGTGGACAAGCCCATGGAGTGCATCTTCGTTGAGATGTGCTCCTTCCGAAATGGTACTGCTGCCAACCTTTACGACAATCCGTTTCACGTCCGACAAACAGGCACGTTGTTCAACTGGATCGCATTGCTCGTGGGCTATAGATGAACTCGAATTCATCAATCTGAATGGTGTCTCCTTCGACAGCACCGGCGCGTTCCAGTGCGTTGATCACTCCCATCCTTTTCAATTTTCGATACAACAGAATCAGAGCTTGCTCGTTTTCCATATCAGTCATGAGGACAGCTCGACGCGGTTCTTCGCCGGTGATAACAAATCCTTCTTGCGTCTCAGCGAGTTCAAACCGAGCTCGTGGCTCCGGAGGGAGATCCTGTTCAAAGATAATCGTTGTCTCTGCTTCCTTTCGGGCGCGCGTTTCGAGATACTGTAGGGAACGGTATGCTTGCTGGATGAGCGCATTGACCCCCTCGCCTGTAACTGCAGAGATGGGGAAAACCTTCCGCTTACCAAAGTATTCTTGGACACGTTCCAAATTCGCCGCAGCGTCCGGCATATCTATCTTATTCAGGGCAATGATTTGCGGGAGTTTTGTCAACAACTCGTTGTAATGTTCCAGTTCAAGGTTGAGTTGTTCATAGTCTTCAATCGGATCCCGTCCATCCGTCGCACTCAGATCGATGACGTGGATAAGCATCTTCGTGCGCTCAATGTGTCGCAGAAATTGATGTCCCAAGCCTGCCCCTTTGTGTGCGCCTTCTATCAATCCAGGGATGTCGGCGAGGACGAAGTTCTGCTCCCGGTTGATACGGACAACCCCTAAATTCGGACGGAGTGTGGTGAACGGATAGGCAGCGATCTTCGGGGTCGCGGCAGAGGTTCGCGCCAGCAGTGTCGATTTACCAGCATTCGGATAACCGACCAATCCGACATCAGCAATGAGTTTGACTTCGAGGTTTATTTCGCGTTTTTCTCCGGGTTCCCCTTTTTCTGCAACGCGCGGTGCCTGAAAGGTGCTACTTTTAAAACGAGCGTTGCCTTTACCTCCAACCCCACCACGTGCGACAACAACGGTTTCATCCGGTTCGGTCAGATCTGAAAGCAACTCGGCTGTTTCCGAGTCTCTGACGATTGTGCCAGCAGGAACTCTAACGATACAATCTGCACCATCGGCACCGTCTCGCTGTTTGCCAGTGCCATGTCCACCGTTTTCGGCGACTTGACGCGGATTATGCCGTAGATCGATCAGCGTACTCATCCCAAGAGTAGCGACGAAAAGGACATTTCCGCCCTTACCACCGTCCCCACCATCGGGACCGCCGCGAGGTACATATTTTTCTCGACGGAAACTGATGCATCCGTTCCCGCCATTGCCTGCTTTAACCTGAATTCTTGCTGTATCCATAGGCTACTGCTTTGTCCTGTTTCAAATTGGAGTAACCTTGTTCGTAGTAGGGAAATCATTCATTAGCCAATTGAATGGTATTAAATGACATGAAAACCCACAGCAGTTATTGCCTCTGTGAGATTTGCTGGGGTGACGCGCGAGGCATCGAAATGAACAACAGCCTCGGCTTTGCGTAAGTTCACCTTCGCACGCCGAACCCCCGGAAGTTCTGTAAGTGCTTCGGTTACAGTTTTGACGCAATGTTGACAGGACATGCCGCCGATTTTTAATTTCGTTTTGTCCATGATATTATACCTTTGTAGGGAAACTGTACTTGCACGATGGACAGATCTGCGTCCGTGTACGAATTGCCAACCCACATTCAGGGCAAATACGTTTCATTCGCAAATGTTCAACAAGACGAGACACAATAACGATTCCGAAAAAAAGGATAATGAGAAAAGCAACTTCCCAAAAACCGATAGACATCCTTGTTACTCCCTGCCGCTCTTTACATGCAATAGGGAAAACCCATAGTTCTTACTGCGCTCTTAATCCGCGTAAGGTTGCGAGGTTCGTTTCGTGCATTGTCTCCATCTGTGGTGTTTCGATGATGAGTGGAATTTCAGAGAACCGGGAATCGTTGAGGATATAAGCAAATGCGGCTGCCCCAATATTGCCATCGCCGATGTGTTCATGCCGGTCCACGCGACTCTGATAAGTGGATTTTGCATCGTTGAGGTGAAAAGCTTTTAATAGAGCTAAGCCGATAACCTCGTCAAACCGATTAAATGTCGCTTCACAATCAGCCTCAGTGCGTAGGTCGTAGCCAGCGGCGAAAACATGACAAGTATCCAAGCAGACACCGAACCTCTCTGGGTATTTCGACATACCAATGACATCGCGCAAATGTTCAAAGCAATAGCCGAGGTTTGTGCCTTGCCCAGCGGTGGTTTCAAGGAGAACAGTGACATCCGGGGCATCAGCGTTTTCGAATAGAAAATCGAAACTTGTGCCGAGTACTTTTAAACCGAGCTCTTCACCTTCACCAAGGTGTGAGCCGAGATGCGTCACGATGTAGCGAAGACCGAGCGTATTCGCAAGTTCCATCTGCTCCTGAAACTGCTGACGTGATTTTTCGATGACCTCTGTTTTCGGTGAAGCTAGATTGCTCAAGTGAATATCGTGAACAATCACCTCTCCGATGGGAGATGCTGCCCAGGTATCACGAAACTTTTCAATTACTGCAGGAGTCGGCGGTTTCGCCACCCATCGGTTTGGGTTTCTCAAGAAAATTTGGATTGTGTCGCAGCGAAGTTTGTCGCCATTCGTAATAGCGTTATGTAGACCGCCTGAAGTAGATACGTGTGCACCGAGGATCATATTTTTACAAGTTTCGGATGTTTTGGCCCGGGGTTTCCCGTACCGGAGTTGATGTCTCTGTGTATGCCTATAATTAGACCGATTTCGTAGCCAATGCCATTAAAAGATACCATAAAAAAGCAACGAAGTCAAACAAAATGCGTTATGACAGATGATGGGACCTTCCTACGGATGGACGACTGTCTTGACTCCAAGCCCGGCAGCAGCGTTATCGAAAGCGGCTAAACCTTCTTCAATTGGAAACCGATCTGTTAATAAAGGTTCAAAATTGAGTGTCTTTTCTATCAGGAGTTGCTTCGCTTCTTCGAGACTGGAGCGGGAAAACGCCCACGAAGCCATCAGTTTATGACCTGCGTAGTGGAATTCTTCTAAGTTGATATTGAGCGTTTCGCCATCCGGAGCGAGCCCGAAGAAGTTGATACATCCCCCTCTACGGACAAGGTCAAAAGCGAGTGCAATTGCGGAGACATTGTTGGTTGTAGCAGAGATGACAGTGTCAACACCGCCGCGGGTGATGTCTTGGAGATGCGCGACAGCCTCGGGTGAGGTATCAAAAGTAAGATCGGCACCAAGCGTTTCGGCGACAGCCCTGCGGTGGACTTGTGGTTCGAAGACATAAGTTGCCAAACCCGCCCGCTTCGTCAATTGCGTGAGCATCAAGCCGATGGGACCGGCACCCAGAATAGCGACAGAATTGCTGAAAAATGTTTCTCGCATCGCATTCAGGCAGCAGCCTAAAGGTTCCAAAAAGAGCAACTCTTCAGGTGGGACGCTATCTGGAACGCGGATAAGTTTTCTCGTCTCCACGCCGTGTTTTGGCATCCGCATATATTCGGCGTAACCACCATCAATATCGTGACCGATACCTTCAATGGTATTGCAGTATTTGTCCAGATCGTTCTGGCATTCAGGACATACGCCGCAGGAAAGCATCGGGTTGACAGTAACCCGTTCCCCGATTTTGACCTCGGGATGTCGGCTCTCTACCACTACACCTGCAAGTTCATGTCCCATCACGACAGGCGGCGCATAATCGGATACATCTCCACGCAGCGCGGCGAGGTCAGACGCGCAAATGCCACACAGTTCCATCTTGATGAGCACGTCTCCAGCAGTGAGTGTAGGTATGGGTTTTTCATGAATACGTAATTGCTGAATTTTCTCAAAAACGATAGCTTTCATTCTTTTAAACTATTGAGCTTGGACACCGCTCCATTTATTACACGGCAGTTCTCGGTTAATACCAGCCACTTCTGGACTATGAGAGGTTTTTTAACTCCGAAAGGACGCAAAATTGAGTCGTACACATCCGTTGCTATAGTAGGGTCAACACAGGAGCTCTCCCCACAAACATCGAATTCGGTGCGGTTAGGAAACCGCACCTGCCGGACTGGGGTTACCACGTTCAACTCTACTATTCTTATGATTCAAATTCGTAAGGGACTGTTTCCGCTTGGTGTGTTTTGGCAGATTTTTCTGCCAAATCCATGATAGCGATGACGCGGCGCGCGGACTCTGGTGTCACAAGTAGTGGCGTGCCATCATTTAAATGCGCAACGATATTTTCATAGTAGGTAGGGCCAGGTCTGCGATGGTAACCGACCTCCTGTTCGTTGGGGTGTCCTTCGACTTCAGATAGTACCTTAAACCTTCCATTTTCGTCGGTAATCGCGCCGTGTGAACCAAGCAGTTTCCACCGGGATCCGCCAATTTTCGCGATGTTAGACATCTGGATGTTTGCTACCGCTCCGTCCGCAACCACTTCTCCGCCTGCAAACCGAACAATCGCTTGGACGTGGTCCTCGTTAGTAATATCGTCCCAGACGAGATTCGGTTGATAGAAGCCAGTGACATTGACCATCGGGGTCTCAAGGACATTGAGTAGCCAATCGAGATAGTGTGCGCCCCAGTCGTAGAATTGTCCGCCGGAGATCGCCTTGACACTGCGCCACCAGTCTGGATTGGGTCTGCCATACCCACCACCCCACATCTCAACGCTAAAGACCTTGCCGATGACACCGGAGTGAACGAGTTCACGAAGCGTCCAAAAATCGGCATCCCACCGTCGGTTGTGATGAACCGACAACATAACATCGTTTTCTTCGGCGGTCGTTATCATTTCAGTCGCTTCTGCGATTGTGACGCACATCGGTTTTTCAACGATGGCGTGTTTGCCTGCTTTGAGGCTCGCCACAGTTGGACCACAGTGCAGGCTATGCGGCAGCACGTTTGCGATAAGATCGACACCATCGTCCGCATTGAGTTCTTCAACCGAATTATAGGTGCGGACTCCGGGAAAATCTTCTTTCGCGGCTTTTGTGCGTTCCGGATCGATGTCACAGATCGCAACGCATTCGATGCCGTCTGTATTTTGCATCATATTTGCATGGGCTTTGCCCATGTTGAATGCCGCTCCATACCCGAGGACGGCACCTTTGATGGTATCTGCCATTTATTTCGCTCCTTCTTTTTCTTCTGTGAATGCCATATTATAGCATGAACCAGAAAATTTCGCATAGAAATTACAGAGGCATCGTCGAGTGTGGGACTATTTATGGTAGTTTTAGAATTATTTATACACTTAGGGAACTGATTGACATTTCCAAAGATTTGTGGTAGAC
>RKRR01000031.1 GCA_007571305.1 Candidatus Poribacteria bacterium
GCGTCTGCACAAACCGAATTGGACAAGTTTGTGAGAACTTTTTGACTTTACATCAGTCTAAATTATTATGGCACGGAACTTAGCGGGTGTCAATCCAAATTTTTAGGTAACCCAGGTTGCCGGTTTGTAACGTAACCTGTTAAGGTGTGCATCTTAAGCACGCAGGAGACCCACGGTTTCCTACGCTACGAAATACTTCCGAATCATGAAACCGTTTCGGTGAAAAGTGGGCTGGGATCCCTAAAATCTTGTGAGTTGCAACTTGGGTTGAGATAATAAAACCACTCTCCACATTGACGTTTCTTCTATCCATAACTTCAGCAAACTGGAAACCAAACCCCTATACTTTTCAATTGACATGAATTATTAAGTCGTGATATTATAATAGGCATAGAATGAAGCGCGTAGACTTCAGTTCACAGTTCTTGAACCGTACTCTAAAACGAGGGGCGTTGTTTACAAACCCATCTTGAGAAGTAAGGAGGGTAGCGTTCACTCCACACCGAAAGGGCGTGGGTTCCGACGCTATGAAATCTGATGAAATTAAGAAAGCAAATATTTTTTATCTTGGCAGTTCTGCTCTTGCTTTGCACCGGGCAGTTCGCGTTTTCACAAAAATCGTGGATGAAAGTAAGCGAATCCGAGTGGCAAGCACATTTTTCAGATGTCTTTTTTGTAGACGCACAGCATGGATGGATCGTCGGCAGCAATTCAACAATTTTGCATACTGCCGATGGCGGTATGACGTGGAACAGGCAACCGAGTCAACCGCTCCCATTTGACATTGTGCTAAAGAAAGTCCGATTTATTGACCCACAAACCGGCTGGGTGGTCGGAGACGATGGCATGGTTCTGAAAACCACGGATGGTGGACAGACGTGGATGAAAAAGAATACAGGTACCCGTACCGCGCTGTTAGGAGTCTCCTTTGCTGATGACCAACATGGATGGGCAAGCGGGGATGGGGGTCTCATCATCAGCACGAAAAATGGTGGCACAACTTGGGCAAAACAGGAGATTGATACCAACAATACGATTGAAGGCATAGACTTTGTAAGTGCCATGGTCGGTTGGGCAGCAGGTGGTGGTGGCACCCTCCTCCACACCACAGATGGTGGGCAGACGTGGGAATTCCAGACCAGTGCCACAGTCAACACCCTCGATGCTATTTCCATGTTGAACGACAAAGTCGGTTGGGCAGTCGGTGCTGGTGGTGCTATCGTTGCAACTATTGACGGGGCCGAGTGGGTCGTTCAAGAGAGTAAAGTCCCGAACTCTAACGGTATGCCTGAACCCGTTTGGGATATCCATTTCGCCGATGACAAGGTAGGCATTGCTGCTGCGGAATTCGGGGTAATTCTTCGGACAACCGATGGGGGCACGACCTGGGCACCGCTTGAACCGCGACCGGTTGCGTCTCGTCTCCAAGGTGTTCACATGCTCAGCCCCACTGAAGCATGGATGGTCGGAAATGACGCAACTATCCTGCACACAACTGATGGCGGAGACACTTGGAATATCATTTCCAGTTCAAGTCATTTACGCAGTGCCTACTTCCATGGTGACAAACTCGGTTGGGCGGTCGGTTTGTCAGGAAGTGTTTTGAATACCAGCGATGGCGGCAAAACGTGGAAGCCTCAGTTGAGTGGTAACGTCTTTGAACTCTTTGGAGTCGGGTTTGTGGATGAGAACAAGGGGTATATCGTCGGAAGCAACGCCGCTTTAGCCGAAACGCTTGATGGTGGGAAAACGTGGCATGGGGTGAGTGATCCAGGCGACGAGGGCCACGGCACTGCTCAGCGAATCCAGTTTGAGGGTATAATGAGTTGGCGGAGTGCTATGGGATCCTACGCCATGAGTTTTGGCACACCAACACACGCTTGGGCAGTCGGCGAAACCGGGAGAGTTATGCACACCAACGATGCAGGTCAAACCTGGATCGGTCAAGACATGGATCCTATGATGACAGGCGCGGGCTTTAACAACCTCTACGGTGTTCACTTCATAAACGAAAGTATCGGTTGGATCGTCGGTGATGCAGGAACCATCGCAAAGACGATGGATGGCGGACTAACTTGGGCCTCTATCTTGCAAGGACCGAAATTGAATGATGTCTATGCCATCAATGAACAGACCGCGTGGATTGCTGGCGACCAGGGTGCCATCATGGCAACCACGGACGGTGGCGCAACATGGGTCGATCAGACAATCCCAACGGATGCGAACCTGAATGCTGTTCTGTTTCGAGATGCCAACGAGGGTTGGGCAGCCGGAGACGGTGGCACAATTCTTCATACAGCTGATGGAGGCGTTACGTGGTTGATGCAGGAATCACCAACGACAAGCGATCTGTGGGATCTCGTCCAAACGCCGAGTGGAGAGATCTGGGCAGTTGGTGATGCCACAACCATTGTTCGCTATTAAATAAGGTGATGGGCGGGTCTTGTACCTGCCCTATTTTATCTCATCTGACATGATTTCATGAGTAGAGACTCATTTTCGTATATCCCGTCTTTAGTTAATATTGGAGGACGCAACCGCCATGAATACTTTACGGTTCTACCACTTTATTGGTGTTGGAGCCTTTCTATTTTTTTTGATTAACCTCTCCGTTGTCGCGCAAGAATCACAGGTTTTGACATTAGAAGAGAGTATTGAGATTGCTAAACAGAGCAATCTGACCCTTCAGACCGCTGAGCAGAACCTCAAATCCGCCGAAGCACAAGTTCGCGCAGCACGCGCAGGACTCTTGCCAAGAATCACAGCCAGTGGTAATTACACCTACTTTAAAGATATACAAAAATCGGTAATTCAAGCCGAAGGTGGATTTGATTTCCCAGTGCCGGGCGGGGAAATGGACGGTCCGACACCACCCAGCGCGGATAACGAATCTGATTTGATTGAGTTGGAATTCGGTGCTCATCACAATGCTCAAGGCACAGTCAGTTTAACACAACCTATCTTCGCTTGGGGACGCTATTATTACGGTTATCAAGCCGCGAAACTCAACTATCAGGCAGTACAACGTGATGTTGATGCTGCTTATAACCAACTCCGTTTAGATGTGTCCGAGGCGTTTTATGGTGCGTTGGTCGCACAGGAGTTTGTAAGAGTTTCCCAACAAAGTGTCTCTTTGGTTGAGGAGCAACTCGCAGTCGCAGAAGCATCCCTTGATGCAGGCGCGGCAACCAATTTCGATGTCCTTCGTGCCAAGGTACAACTCGCAAATGCCAAATCACAACTCATTCGCGCACAGAACGGTGTTCAAACCGCCAAAAATGCCTATAAAACAGTGCTGAATATACCGCTCTCTGAGAACACATCGGTTAAAGGCACACTTGAAATTCCAGAAAACCATAAAATACCAGCGTTGAATCTCGGTTCGCTCATTCAACAAGCAATTGAGAATCGTCCCGAAGTGCGTCGCACACAATTTACTGAACTTGCTGCCCGTAAACAGATAGATGTCGCCAAAACACGAAGCCGTCCGGATCTCGGATTCTTCACAAATTATCAAGTTTCACAAAATGAAAGATTAACCGAAATGAATAGAATTTGGAGCCTCGGAGTCCAAATCAATATTCCGATTTTCGATGGATTTGCGACGGGTGCAGCCGTGCAACAGAGCGAGTCTGCTCTAAATCAGGTTCAATTGGGCGGAACCCAAGTGAAAGTCGGGGTTGAATTTGAGGTGCGCGCGGCGTATCTCAACCTCCGCGGTGCGGAAACGATCATTGAAGTCCAGCGTGAAGCAGTCGCCCAAGCACACGAGAGCGTACGCATTGCGAATCTCCAATTTCAGAACGGCATTATTACCACGGTTGCCTTGACTGACACACAACTCGCACTTGCCCAGGCAGAAGTTAATCGCCTTCAGGCATATCATGATTACATTGTCGGTTTAGCAAGGCTCGAAAAAGCAATAGGACAAAAAATACAATAGCCCACGTTGCTACTCACAAGTTTTAAAAGTTCAAAGAAATTTTCACGCGCTTTCCTCACCCCAACGGGGTGCTATGTCTGTAAAATAGGTGGTAACTTGGGGTACAATAAACAGAAAATGCTTTACGATGTAGGTTAAAAGGAGAAAGAAATTGAAGAAAGTACTCATTGGTATTCTCGTGGTATTAGCAATAGCGGTGATTATTAGCCTACCGCGGTTTCTAAAACCCGAAAAATCCACAATTCAACAAGCCCAAGCCACAATCCTTAAACCCGTGGAGATTGCAAAAGCAAAACGCGGGGAGATTCGTTCGGAACTCGAATTGTCCGGCACTATTCAAGCGGAATCACAAGTCAGCGTCTTTCCCAAGGTAGCCGGTCGCCTTGTTGTCTTAAACGTGGATGAGGGAGACAGTGTAGAAAAAGGGGCATCTCTCGCTGTTGTGGAGCATGAGGAATTGGAACTCGCGGTACAACAGGCAGAAGCAGCACTGGAAGCAGCAGAAGCCGCTTATGCACAAACAAAACAACTCGCAGAAGTGCGTATACACTCACAGGTTGCACAGGCAGAGGCACAGTTTCGCGCAGCAGAAATCACACTGCAACAGGTAGTAGACCTTTCTGAAATCCGAACAGTCACGCAGATCGAGCAGGCGCAAGCAGCGTTGGAGTCTCTTGTTGCGAATCTCCAGAAAATTAAGAGTGGTGCTCGTGATGAAGATCGGCGACAAGCGCAAGCCGGGTTGAGCCAAGCCGATGCCAACCTTGCGAACGCCAAAAACAATTACGACCGTATGGCGCAACTCTTTGAAAATGGCGCGATTAGCGAGCAATCCCTTGAAAGTTCAAAAACACAGTTAGACGTTGTTGTTGCCCAACATAAAATAGCCGCTGAACAACTTCAACTGATTGATAATGGCGCGCGTGCTGAGGATATTCAAGCCATGGAGGCACAAGTTGAGCAGGCAGAGGCCTCCTTACGATTGGCACAAACCCAAGCCGCTACGAGAACATGGGAGAAAGATATTGAGCTAGCGCGTTCGCAAGTCGAAACTGCGCGCGCTGGACTCGTTTCCGCGGGAGCCTTAAAAACTGCTAAAAGTTGGGAAGCCGAAATTACGTCCGCGAAAACGGCACGCACACAGGCACAAGTTGCGCTTAAGCTCGCTCAGAAACGTCTGAACGATGCGACAATTCACGCCCCGATTTCCGGAGTCGTCTCCAGACGCTTTTTGGATTTAGGGGGTATGGCACTTCCGGCATCACCGCTCTTTGAGATTGTTAATATTGATACCGTCAAGGCGGCTGTTGAGGTTATTGAAGTCCAGTTGAGCCAATTGGTAGTCGACCAGCAGGCATTCATAGAAATTGATGGCATAGATGATCAGATGTCTGGGAGTGTCGATTTTATTAGTCCGACTTTAATGCCTGCGCGTCGCACGGCTATCATTGAAGTCCGCATTGACAACCCAAAGGGAACTCTTAAACCGGGGATGTTCGCGAAGGTTACTATTCCTATCGAAGTCCATACAGATGCGATTCTCATCTCGCGTGCCTCCATCATTGAAGATGCTAACGCAAAAACGCGGAACGTCTTCGTCATTGAAAATGGAGTAAGTCAGCGTCGTGTTGTGGAGCTAGGGCTTTTGCGGGGGGGTGAAGCTGAGGTCCTTAGTGGACTTACTGAAGACGAAGCAGTTGTCACTGCTGGACAACACTCTTTAAAACATGGCGAGAGTGTTAGGGTCATTAATCCTTAGATGTTTCTACATTGGGACTTCACGATCAAGGGGCTTCTTCGGTCTTTGTAGGTTGAATAAAAGGTTCAAAACGGAAGGTACCTTTCTATCCCTATAACTCTAGCAGAACTTACGCAATTTTGACCATCTGACGCTTTGTAAGAGGGAGAACGCGAAAAAAACACAGATGTTCTCGTGGCACACCCTCACAGGTTATGCGACAAAAGAGCAGCGTGCGTAAGTCCTATTTAGTTAAGAGCCAAAAACACGGCTTATGTTAAGTGTTTTACAAAAAAGAGAGGTTTTTATCATGGCAAGATCAATCGGAACACTCGCTGACGTAGGAGCGTCTGCGACTTACAGGAACGAAGAATCAGACGCTAACGCCAAAATAGAACACCTTGAACGCCGCGTCTCAACACTTGAACTGCTGGTGAACGATCTGATGCACCACCTTGACTCACCGACAAGAGCACCAGCGAGTTCAAAAAAGGGAACCAAGCGGAAAACGCAACAGAAAGCATCTGGTGCGGAAAAAAAGGGTTCTGTGGGAACCAAGCAGAAAACGCAACAGAAAGCATCTGGTGCGCAGAACGAGTATTCTGCCGAAGCGTTGAACAGCCTCACAGAATACATTCGTGAGCACCCCGGCCACACACGGACAGAAATTGCGAATGTGCTGGATCTTGAGTCAAAAGTCGCAGGACGACAATTGCACCAACTCATACAAAAGAAAGTTATTGTAATTAAAGAAGGAGAGCGCGACGGTGAGAAAAAGAAATGCTTTTATCTTAAGTGATAACTTTCTAAAGTGGTGTTTAACCATTTACAAGCGGAAAAATGCGGGTTTCATCATGTCGAGTTCGTCAACCTTGACCATATTTTGGTAACATGTGCTATTTCATTTTGAAAAAGGACTTGATAAATTAACGGAATAGGTGTAGCATAAATTGTCAATCAGCAATTAGTACGCTTCGCTTTCGGTTTCCATCAGTGGGACTTTGACGATTTCTTCAAAGAATTCACGCTTTCGACAAGACAGAGGCTTAAAAAAGGAAGCTGGCTGCTGATGGCTATTAGCACTGAGGCTATTTTAGAGCAGTACCATGTCAAGAATAACTGAGGGATACCCAGTTAAACGCGTTTTCCGTTCTGATCTCGAGAAAGGAGTTGCCAACGATATTCGGATAATGAAGTCTGGTTAGGCAGAGAAATGAAAGTTGAACAGCTCCACGGTCCCAAAGTGAAATCCTTTCAGGTTCTTGAGTTGGAGTATCTTTTACAAGAGGATGCTCCTGAGATCTTCTTTTCGTTCGGCTTACAACGGGGTGGACATGTGATTGTCGCCCGTGCGCCAGCAAGACTTGACATTATGGGCGGTATTGCTGATTACTGTGGCGCGAATGTTTTTGAGATGACACTCAACCGCACCGCAATCGCCGCGTCTCAAGCCAGAGAAGATAAAAACCTCTGCGCGATTACACTCAACGCGGGAGATCAATTCAAACCTAACTTTCATCTCTCGCTTGACAGTTTCTATATGAATGGTGCTCTCAAAACGTATTCAGAGATTCGGGAATGTTTTGGTGAGGAACCGGGAACTGAGTGGACGGGATACATACTTGGGGCTTTTTATGTGCTCCTCAAAGAAGGAAAGGTCGATCAATTTCCACACGGTGCCACGATAGTTATCAAAAGTGATATTCCGATCGGTGGTGGTGTTGCCTCCTCTGCTGCTATTGAGGTAGCTGCGTTGATGGCTATCAACCAGCTTTATGATTTAGAATTGGACGCGATGGAGATAGCACGCCTGGCACAGATCATTGAAAATAGAATCATTGGGGCCCCTTGTGGGATTATGGATCAAGTGACTGTCGCTGCTGGTACGTCAACAAAAATTCTCTCAATTCTTTGTCAACCGGACAAAATTCTCGAATTCGTTTCATGTCCATTAAACGTGAGTTTTGTCGGTATCTATACGAAGGTCCGCAGAAGCACGACGAGTACTGCCTATGTTGACACACGCACCGGAACCTTTATGGGATTGACTATTCTTAAAGCGGTGTTTTCCTCAGAAGCGGATCTCGATTATGAGGAAGGCAGTATTGCTCGAAAAATATCCGAGGCGTTAGCAGATAACTACCTGTGTAACCTTTCTGTACAGGATTTCCGCGAGCAGTGCGAACACCTATTGCCTGAACAGATACAGGGTGATGAGTTTCTTGACAAGTACGGCGAAACAGTTGATACCGCGACACAAGTTGACCCGGAGAAGTTATATTTTGTGAGGAGTCGGGTACAACACGCAATTTACGAAAATGCCCGTGTTAGACAATTTATCGCTGCTATAAAAAATGCTGATAAAGATTCCGAGCATATCCAAGATTACCTTAGCGAAGCAGGTAATCTCATGTATGAATCCAATGTGAGTTACCGAGATTTCGCAGGACTCGGTTCCCGTGAAGTTGATGGGCTTGTGGACATTGCTCGGAAGATTGGGGAACAGGGTGGCATCTACGGTGCTAAGATTACCGGTGGTGGCGGTGGTGGCACTGTTGCCTTGCTGTGCCACGGTAATGTAGAAAATTCGCTGACACAAATTCTCGCGGCTTACAAGTTGGCGTGGGGAATCGATGGAGAACTTATCCGAGGAAACGCCGCTGGTGCGTTTGAATTTGGTCATATCCTTTGGGAGTTGAAAGAACTCGAACCGCCTACGCATTTTTAACGAATAGCTATCAGCAGTCGGGGCGGTTGCATCGCAACCTTTCGGCTTTCGAAACGACTCTGGGGATAAATGTGCTATTTCTGTAAGAAGCATATTCAATGACCAGAAATCCACCGATTACTGATGGCTGATGACTGCCGTAAAGAAAGTGAAAATGGAGCAAAATTTAGACAGGCAAGACCCACACCGGGAGTCCGGTGTTACATGGCGTGCCATACTGATCGCTATTTTCTTAATCCCACCGAATGTCTTTTGGGTTATTGAAGTTGAGTGTGTCTGGCATTCTGGCCATCCAACGACCATTTCCCTGTTTTGGAATGTCGTTCTCAACATCTTTTTCCTGATTTTGATAAATCTCTTCCTGAAACGTGTCTCCCCGCGATCTGCGTTAACACAGGGCGAGATGATTACCATCTACGCCATGCTCTCTATCGCGTCTGGCTTAGCGGGTCATGACACCTTGGCTTTGACGATCCCAGCACTCCCGCATGCATTCTGGTTTGCAACAATTGAGAATGATTGGGCGGACATGTTCCATAGTTACATTCCGCAACATCTCGTTGTCGCGGACAGAGAGATTATCCGCGGATTTTATGAGGGCAATACGCCGTTTTATAACGCTAAAATTGGTGGTGCCTGGATAATGCCTACTTTGTGGTGGACATCGCTTGTTTTTGCACTCGGCACTATCATGATTTGTGTAAATGTGCTGATTCGGAAACAGTGGACAGAGCATGAGAAGTTAGCGTATCCAATTATCCAACTCCCGATGGCAATTACAGAAAGAGGCGGAGCCGCGCAGCTCTTCCGAAGTCGTATCCTGTGGTATGGGTTTATCCTCGCAGCCGTGATAAATGTCTGGCACGGTTTGGCTCACTTTTTTCCAGTGCTGCCGGACTTTAGTGTCCGTCATAACGCCCGGAATTGGGGCAGATTCTTCACTGAAAAACCGTGGAACGCTGTGGGTAATATTCCGGTGCCCCTCTATCCGTTTGTCATCGGCTTAGGCTTCCTTTTACCGCTCGATCTCTCCTTTTCCATGTGGTTTTTCTATCTGTTTGAGAAAGCACAGCGGGTTTTCGGGAGCGCGCTCGCGATTCCAGCACCTTTTCCGTATGGTAGTGAACAGTCAATTGGAGGCTGGATGGCGATCTTTGTGATTGCTATCCTTGTCACGCGCAAACACATTGCAAATGTCGTACGTACAATTTTGGGGAGGCCCGGTGGTATTGATGACTCACAGGAACCGATCCGTTACCGTACATCGCTCCTACTGATTGTCCTCGCCAGTCTCTATGTCATCTGGTTCTGCCTGAAGGCGGGCATGACACTCCCAATTATTCTTCCCTTCTTCGCCTTCTTCTCTGCTATTTCGATTGCTATTACGCGCGTCCGTGCGGAACTCGGTCCTCCCGCACATGAGATGGCAGGAATGTGTAACGCACAACAGTTCTTAATCAACATTTTGGGAACACGGCGCATCGGACCGAATAACCTGACAGTTTTCCCCTACTTTTGGTTCTTCAGTGGGCGCGGATATCGTGAACATATCATGCCACATCAACTCGAAGCCTTTAAAATGGCAGAACGCGCAAATATGAACACAAAACGTTTGGTGCTTGCGATGGTTATTGCTGTTATTTTGGGATCCCTGGCATCGTTTTGGGCAACCCTTAGCGAACTCTATCGTCTCGGTGGGGCAATTACAGGTGCTGGCGGTGGCATTGGACCTTCGGTGGGGCATATCGGTCAATTTGGCTGGCTTGCCGGTTTATTCGCTTTCCCGCGCGACCCTGACATTCCCGCAATGTCCTTCATGGCAGGGGGTATGGGACTCACCTTCTTCCTCATGATTATGCGGATGCGCTTCATTTGGTGGCCCCTCCATCCGGCAGGTTATCCTATCTCTATGACGGGCGGCGTTGGCTATTTTTGGAGTTGTCTCGTTATCAGTAGTTTTCTCAAATGGTTGGCACTCCGATTCGGAGGACCGGGAACCTACAGAACGATGGTCTTCTTCTTTTTCGGGGTTATCCTCGGTGAATACTGTGTTGGGGCATTCTGGAGTGTCTTGAGCGTTATCATTCGTGAACCTATCTACGACTTCGCACCGGGTTAGAACAATAGGAGTAGTTACACTCCGCTGTGCCGCAACGGGGATGCAGGGTCATTTAGATTTCCAGTTTGAGTTTAAAGGGATTCCCTCATTACAGATCATTTGAGAATGTTCCATTAATTCTAAAATCTACCATAAATAACTCAAGTTGCCCTTTGTAGCATAACCTGTTAGGTTGTGCATCTTCGGACGCAGGAGACCCACGGTCTCCTACGCTACGAAATGCGACGGATCCTGAGCGTTTTCACTAAAAAATAGCAGATGCATCTTTAAAATTGTGTCCGTAGTAACTTGGGTTAAATAGCCCGAAGCAGGAAAAAGAGATGGATAGGATAAACTTTAGCACCATGGTGAAATTATCAGCAATCTACTTATACGTGCTGGCAATGTGCTTCATTGGGCTTCCGGCAGGACACGCCGCAGAAGAAGGCGCACATGCCGCCGAATTTCTCAGCCACGGCGTAGGTGCGCGTGCCTTGGGAATGGGGAGTGCATTTGTTGCTGTTGCCGATGATGCAACCGCTACTTACTGGAATCCCGCTGGGCTTACGAAAGTCAAGAAACATAGTTTCTCGGCGATGTATTCTGATACCTTCAGCACTGGAGATGGGAGCTGGCTTAGCAGAGGCTTAGTTACTTATAACTTCGTCAACTACGTCTATCAAATTGAGGATATCGGCAGCCTCGGTCTGAGTTGGATCCGACTCGGTGTTGATGATATACCACGCACCACTTTCATTGATGTCAACAATAACGGTTTCCTCGGCGATTTTCAGGATAAAAACGGCAACGGCATTAAAGAGGACGGCGAACCTTATATTGACAAGCCTGAAGTTGCCGAGTATTTCAGCAATACCGATAACGCCCTACTCATTTCTTATGCACGTCAAGTCCACCCGATGGTAGCTGTTGGTGGCAACCTCAAACTCCTGAACCAATCCATTTTTGAGAACAGTGGAAACGGTTTCGGTATTGACATCGGTCTGATTGCGGAACCTTATAAAGGTTTACGGGTAGGGGCAATGTTATTAGATGCAACAGGCACCCAAGTCCGTTGGGATACTGCCGACAGACCTACGTTCACTCGCACGCGCCGATTTCGATTCGGCACAGCTTACCACTTTGCTGTCCCGCGTCTCGGTAAAGGGGCTATTGGCACTGATTTTGAAACCGACCAAGCCGATCTGGAGGTAGGGAGTGCGGGAGGCGGACTTATCCTACGTGTCGGCGCGGAATACTGGCTATTCAACATCCTCGCACTCCGTGGTGGCTGGAACGGACATGGATTCTCTGCGGGTGCTGGACTCCGTTTGCGGGTAAATGCTATGTCGTTTTTTGTCAACTACGCCTTCAATACGCACACCCTTGGCGGTTCACAACGTATCTCTGTCTCTGGAGAGTTCTAATCGTCCTCCAGATGGATCAATTGATAAAGAATGCCCAAGAAGTTTTGCTGGACAAATGGAACTATGGGAGGCGTTTGTAGTAGGGCAATTTATTGCCCGTCAGCACACATTTATAGTAGAATCCGAAAATAAATTTACACTTGTAGCATAGCCTGTTAGGCTGTGCCATCAGATACATATAACTTCAGAGTCCACACTCTGCTACAAATGTCCAAGTAATTATGGAATCTACTATAAAACGCGTGATGAATCGATCGACTACGAACACACGCGCCTGTCGTAGAAGACTATTGATGTTTTGAACCTATCTACAGACTACTCTGTTCGAAGACAGCATCCGTTCCTACTTCAATTCTCACGGGTGCTAAATACGGGCGAATTGCTTCCGTATCTATGCGGACACCGAGTCCGGGTAATTCCTTTACCCGCACCAATCCATCGGATTCAACTGGAAACGGTTCTGTTATTAACCGTTGCGACAATTCTGATCCCGCCGCTGGGTATTCTAATAGGTTGAAATCAGGGTTTGTTACAAAGACGTGAAGTGCTGCCGCAAGACTGAGATGGCTCTTAAACGTGTGGTTGACGTAATGGATACCGTGCTGCTCCGCGAGTTGACGTACTTGAAAAGAAGGGATAATCCCACCGATACGTCCCGCGTCAATCTGTACGAACTGGATGCCGCCGTGTACAATCATATCTTCTGCCATCCGGTAGGTATTGGATCCTTCACCTGCTGCGATGCGAACGGATGGATTCCGACAGGTGAGCGCACCGTAGGCATCGATCGCATCGGGAGCGAGCGGTTCCTCCAACCATGTCGGAGAAAATTGCGAGAATGCCTCAGCACGTTGGTAAGTCGTTTCGTGATCACTGCCCCAGACAACACCGGCATCAATCATAATTTGTGCTTCTGTTCCCATGCCTTCACGTGCAGCGCGCACAAGTGCGATGTCGTTTTCCTCGCCGAATTTACCCATCGGTCCCCAACCGAATTTCGCCGCACGGTATCCTTGTTCGCGTAGCCTTGTTGCTATACGATGGGTCGCCTCGGGGGTATCGCCGAAAAGGACAGATGCATACGGCAGTTTAGGATGTGCTATGCTGGCCGTTCCTGACATCTCAGCGAGGAGACGGTAGACAGGTTTATTCAACTTCTGCCCGATAACGTCCCACAGCGCGATTTCGGCACCGCTATAAGCGTGTTGTATCTGTTGAATATCCAGTCCGTTCCGGAGTGCCTTTTCGCTCAGTCGGAGCACATCATCGGGACCATCAATTGTTTCGCCAATGAGTGAAGTGCGAATATTGATGATATTTCCGTGCGACATCGGACAGCAATAAACCGCGAGACTTACTAACGGCGAGGCATCACATTCACCCCAACCTTCAAGTCCTGTATCCGTTTGAATGCGGACCAAAAGAGTATCTTGCGTTCCATCTGCCGCGGTTGTGATGTCTGGCATCCGCAAATAAAAGGGATCGACAGCGGTAATTTTCATTTTTTATTTTTAATGATCTTTTGTAGTGGCAGCTGGAGGAGTAGTTACAGAATCGTCTTGTTCTGTTCGTGGCGTAGGTAGAGAACGCATCGCTGAAATTAGAATCCAACCGAGTAATCCGATTCCCGCGCCAATACAAATCGCGATACTTGCGCCTCTTGGCGTGGCGATCCGGTCCATCGTCTCTCGGTCAAATTTGCATGAGAGGTTCTTAATATTTCTGAAGGTGATTGTCCGTTTCTCCCCTTCTTGTGCATACGCAATGGTCGGTGCTGTGTTGCCGTCTATTGTGAGATCCGTGCTTCCTGCAGGGGTGCTAATCTCAATCACACGTTCCCCCGGGTCGCCTATCCAATGAGCTTTCATACCCTTTAGTCCCTCTGCATCATGAATCCCTTCAACCCGTGTCCGATACAGTAGACTCCCTAAGAGAGTGATAGCGATATCTTTAGATTTTGCTAACGCATTTCCTAACTTTTCTGAATTCACTACTTTCTCCAATCGTTTTGATACCCGTTGCCTACGCACGGCATGCACAACAAACATCTATTTGAATTAAATTCGCTAATTTACCACTTAAGCGATGACAAGATTGCTTAGAGGCATTATAGCCGAAAATCTCCTAAATGTCAAGACTTTTTGGTAAGTGCAGGGACATTTGGCTCTTCCGTAGGAGGGAACTCCGATGCCCGGTTTCCCTTGTTCATAGTATGTTGATAATGGATGTTCTTGTGCAGTATAAAAAACTATTGACGAATCAAGAATTTTGTGCAAAAATATAAGAAACGATGTGCCTGACGACAAATGTTTATTTGATAGACTATAAACAATGGTTGGTTCTTTGCAGGCTACCTTTAACTAACAATGCTCTACGGCACCGAAAGTAAAATCCATCTCGTACATTGAACATCGTGAAAAGAGGAGTGTTCACATGCGGAGTGCCCCGGTCTCATCAAAAAGTCAAACGTCCTATGAACGACAGATTCCGCTTTTTCCGTTACAGACGGTCTTGTTCCCCGGCGGTTTTTTACCGCTACACATCTTTGAACCACGTTACCGAACGATGATTAAATTCTGCTTGGAACATCAGTCTGAGTTTGGAGTTGTGCTTATCAAAGAAGGAAAAGAGGTGGGAGACGCTGCGACACCGTATGAAATTGGCACAGCCGCCCGTATCCTTCAAGTTGAAAATTTAGACGATGGCCGCATGAATATTATCACAGCGGGTGAATACCGCTTTCAAATTCTGGAGGTTCAGGAGCATCTCTCCTATCTTACAGGTCGGGTTCGGATGTTAGATGACTTGGATGCAGAAATTGAATCGGTATCGGAATTACTCACGACACAAGCCGAAGAATTGTATAAAGCGTACGAGAAATTATCCAGTCGATTAATTTTCGCTTGGAGTCCGCCTGAAGAACGTCCGAATGATCCGAGGGAACTTGCTTACCAAGTCGGCATCCGACTGCGGATTTCACCGAAAGAAAAACAAACCTTATTGGAGACAATTCCCTTAGAGCAACTCCTCACACGCGAAATTGAGATTCTAACCGACCAAAATCGACGGATAGCGTTTCAATTGGCGGCACAAAACAATTGAGAATGTCTCAATCGTGTTGAACCAAGTTGGCAGGCTTCCCGTATTGAAGTATTCGTTCCTACAGCACAAAATCCTATCTACAATACAATAACATAATGGCACTAAAGGCTCCCATCCATCAATTTACCGAAACCCGGTCGATCCAGATTACACGCCGGGATTTCTTCTATGTCAGCAATATCTTATCGACTTTCCGACTTCTCACTGTCCCATTTATCTTCTACTTCATTTACCGTGCGCAATGGATCGTCGCAATCGCTTGTGGTACAGTCGCCGTTATCACGGATCTGTTAGATGGGTTTTTTGCTCGACGTTTGAAACAACATACTGAACTCGGCTATATCTTAGACCCTGTCGCAGATAAGCTCGCACTCTCTGCAGGCATCTTTGCTCTCGCTATATTCCATTCCAGGTTCCCAATGTGGGCATTTCTGGTGATTGTTATCCGTGATACCTTGATTGTGTTTGGCAATGCTGTCTTGGCATATAAAGCGAAAGTGATCACCCGTTCTAACTTATGGGGAAAGTGTACCAGTTTCTTTTTATCAATTGTTATATTGCTTTATCTGCTCCGTCCGGTAATGTCTCGCTTGCCGAGGAATATTGAATTTTACGGTCTTTGTCTTGCACTGGTATTTGTATTTATCTCAACCGTGAGTTATGCCCGCCACATGTTCCGCGTGTTGGAAACACAAAGCCGTTAATCAATCCGGGTCGGGATTGAGAACTTAACAACTGAGGACTTATGCACACTGCCCTATTGTAGTACAAACTTTTAGTTTGTGTCCCGTCCAGTGGGTTGCAATCTAACAGAGCGGGTTACGGTCAAACTGCGTAAGTCCTGCAACTGCAATCCCAAGGTTATGGAATGCAGTTGCAGACGCATGCGAAAAGGAAATACGCTGATGGCTTACAAAGAACTCGTAACGAGGAAACCTTTTATTGTTAACAAAAACTTAGGGAGTGCTGTTGAAGTCGAGCCTGAAGATCTGACAAGAACCAATGCTGATGGTGTTCCTGTCATTGTTCCAACCCAAAAAGAAAAATACGATTTTGATCGAAATGGCTGGCTCCTGATTCCAAGTGTTTTATCGGACACTGACATCAAGGAGATGCGCGAATTCTGCCAGCGTCTGAACGAGGCACCGGAGCATATCTCAGGACCGGAACGTTGCGCACTCGGCGGTCCACTTCAAAAACTCGCTGATCATCCGATCGTTGTTGGATTTCTGAATGAGTTTTTGGCATATCCACCCGCGGCGAGTGAGGATTGCTATGGATTTCGCCTGGAGGAGACGGCTGCGCTCTTCAGTAATACCTCAACGCATACTGAAGTCCAGTCGGTCCGTCACAAAGGGAATGGGTTGTTTCGCTTACCCGGAGATTCTCATCTCTATCGGTGCGTCCCTGGACGTGGGTGGAGTGGGCTAACGCGTGCCGTATGGGAATTAACTGAGGTCACTGCCGGAACAAATAACATTCGGTTTATTACGGGGAGCCACAAAGCCGCGTACCCGATACCAGAAGCCTTGCAGAATCCGGATTCGCCATTGTGGGAGACGTATGAATGTCCACCGGGTTCTCTCTTTCTTCTCACAGAGTCTATGACACAGACACAGATTCAAGTTGATACTGCCGATCGGGTCTCCATCTCGAATTTGTACAATACAGTCGCGAGTCGATGGTCAAATTGGCTGCCGCATCCGCAGCTCCTTGAAGCGATGCCTCCGAAACGGCAGACGCTTTTTCGAGAAGCGTACGCAGGCGGGAACGTCGTGAATGGAGATTTTAACCAGCGGACCTCCGCCTATCCCGCCGAAGTTTAACCACCGAAAGGCATAAGGAGAGAAGTCTGATGGAAAAACGTGCAGATAAAAATCAGCAACCGTGGCTTGGAGCCTTGTTGCCACCGGATACATGTGAATTCCCGACCCAAAACGCCGATGGTTTCGCTATCCCCGAATTAACGCCCGAACAGCGGTACGCGTTCGATACGCACGGTTGGTTTCTGGTCCCGGAGGTATTTACTGGATCAGAACTCAAAGAGATGCGTGATTTCGGCTATCGCCTGCACCACGACCCAGAATCTATTCCAGAGCATGAACGCAGTCCCGTCGGAGGACCACTGCAGAAACTCATCGATCATTCCCTTGTTGTTTCACTGCTCAACGAATTTACGGCGCATCCAGCTGTAACGAGTCCAGAGTGCTACGGTTTTGCCGTTGAAAGTGCAAGTCTTTTTTATCGTGCTCCCGGTATGGGACGGTTTGGGCCACACAACGGCAACGGCTTACTCCGTTTTCCCGGCGATGTCCACTATTACAACGCTTTCCCCGGCAAAGGCTATAGTCCACATACCCGCATCGTATGGGAATTGAACGAGGTGAAGAAAGGACAGGGTGGGACACTTTTAGTCACCGGTAGCCACAAATCGGTCTACACAGCACCACCTGATATCCAAAATCCTAATTCTGATATTTGGTCGACTTATGGCTGTCCAGGAGGTTCATTGCTCTTCTTCACAGAAGCACTCACTCACAGCGCGACAGAGTGGACGAATACTGAAAATGATAGGATTGCCGTTTTTAATCTGTATAGTCCTGTTGATAGCGGTTTCGCCAAGGTTTACCAACCACCCCCGAAACTTCTCGCTGAAATGCCACCGCTCCGTCGAACGCTCTTCCGTAATCGCTATGTGGTGGATAATGTCAACGGAACGGATTAGTTACTTGTAGCATAAACTGTGAGTTTGTGCAGACCTAACGAAATCCGAGTCTGCAACAACTGCGTATGGTTTTTGCGAATCAACGCTGGGTTTCGTCTGGGGAGAGACGAAATCCGCTCCTTGCATTTCATTTGCGCGTGTGGCATTCAGCGGGGGTTTCTTCAATTTTTTCAACTCGAAAGCAAAGAACGTCAAGATACAAGCAATTGATACTTATCTGCAAGGAATAATTGAAATATGTCTACAGAACAACCGAATGTCCTCTGGATTTACGGTGAAGATCTCTCGCCTGATCTCAGCTGTTACGGTACACCTGCCGTGCAAACACCACATATTGATCGACTCGGGTCCGAAGGTGTTCGTTATACCAATGCTTTCGTTACCTGCCCGGTCTGCTCGCCGAGTCGCTCTGCCCTGATTACTGGTACCTATCAGACGCACTTTGATGCGCACAACCATCGCAGCAATCGTAATAAACCTTTGCGGGCGGATATGAAACTTATTACCGATTGCTTCCGGGAAGCCGGCTATTTTACTTGCAACAGTCCAGGCCCCCCCTACGATCGCCCCGGAAAAACCGATTTCAACTTTCAGCGGGAACACCCTTTTGATGGCGTAGATTGGAGCGAGTGCCCTGAAGGACAGCCTTTTTACGCGCAGATTAACATCCCTGATACCCATCGCGTCTTCAAACCCGATCCGGAACGTCCTATTTCTTCTGAGGATGTAGAGTTGCCACCTTACTATCCTGATCATCCACTTGTCCGAAAGGATTGGGCACTCTACCTCGAAAGTATTCAAATATTGGATAGGAAGGTCGGACAGATTCTCAAGCGACTCGATGATGAGGGACTCTCAGACAATACCATCATCTTTTTTATGAGCGATCACGGACGGGCGCATATCCGTTGCAAGCAGTTCCTCTATGACGGTGGCATTCATATCCCACTCATCGTCCGATGGCCTGGGCAGGTTGAACCTAACACCGTCGATGACAAACTCATCAGCGGTGTTGATTTCGCACCAACAACGTTATCCCTTGCTGGTGTTGATATTCCTGACTATATGCAAGGGCAGGTTTTCCTGGGAGCAGATGCCACATCACGCGACGCTATCTTCGCGGCGAGAGATCGGTGTGACGGAACGGATGACAGAATCCGGTGCCTACGGACACATCGCTATAAATTCATTCGCAATTACCACCCTGAGCGTCCGTATATGCAATTCAACGGCTATAAGAAGCTGCAGTATCCACTCTGGACCTTGATGCCACTGTTAGACGCGCAGGGTAAGTTATCCCACGCACAACAGCATTTCATGCAACAGACGCGTCCAGTTGAAGAGTTGTATGATCTGGAAACAGATCCCTATGAAGTTAATAACCTCGCCGCTGATCCAGACTATGACACCGTACGGAGCGAACTCGCCGCACAGCTCGACACGTGGATAGCTGAGACCGGAGATATGGGAGCTATACCGGAATCCTCAGAGGTCACCACTTATTGGGACGAAAATATGGCGGAAAGATTTAAGCAGGACATGGAAAAACGAGGACTATCATCTGATATAAGCGATGCGGATTACGCCGCATGGTGGGAAAATCACCTGTTAATCTAAGTTTGATATAAAAGACTCCAATAGGTATGCAGACACCTGTAACACGAATGCGTCCCTTTGAAGTCAAATTTTTTGAACGCATCGGAAGTGGGAAGCTGCACAACGGGAGGGTAGAGACTTTGGAAAATAATATGAAAGATCGCTTTGGTTTTGATGCGCCTAAAAATAAACCGCTAGAAGAATCGATCCAATGGGCGGCAGAAAATGGATTTGGATATATCGACTTCCAAGCTGATGTCCCTCCAAATGACGTAGCTTCGTTTGATTCGGCACGTGTTCGCAGGGTCCGAAATCTCTGTGAAACGCATGAAGTCGCCATTGGTATTCACCCTTCATCGGCAGTCAACAATGCCGAGTACGTCCCGATCATGTCCGAGGCAGTAGATGGTTACCTCCACGCAAACTTAGAACTGGCACAGCGACTTGGATGTGGCTGGCTCATTGGGCATGGTGGCTATCATTTCGGAGATGTTTCACAACGTCGTGATGCTGCGATTGAGCGCATCCAGCGATTGGTCGAGTGGGCAGAACGGGCAGAGATAGTCATCTTCTTTGAGAATCACAATCGGGAACCGGAGCATGCTGAAATCCATTATATTCCTCATAATGTTGAAGAGACACATTGGTTTTTCGATGCGCTTCGTTCTCCGTATCTCAAGTGGGCGTTTAATGTTGCACACGGGCATCTCGTGCCTGAGGGCTGGCAAGGATTTTTGGATGAATTCGGTGTAGAGGACATCGGTCAGGTGCGACTCAACGACAATACCGGTCAATATGAAATCCATCTTATCCCCGGCGAAGGAACGATAGATTTTGCAGACTTGTTTGACCAGTTGAATAGTCGAGGTTATGAGGGATGGTTTAGTCTGGGGTTCGGTAACAATGAAGATAAGGTGCGCGTCCGGGATGAATTCGCTGAGTACTTATAACGTGAGTTTAAAAATAAAAGTCTAAGTGTGATTCCCAATGCACTGCTGCGCTTGGAGAGGTGCGACTTCTCTCACGATGCCCTCACATACGGCTTGCGTGTCCTATCGGGTAACCATATTCTTTCCTTATCGTGAAGCCTGAGTTTGTTTCCATCGATAACGTCAATTGCCGCGGAATTAAAAAAGAATAGTTTCTCCAATGTTGTTTTCAACCTTGCAAGGCAGTTGACTGAGAATCAGTTTTTCCATATCAACCTTGTTACTAGCATTATCGATGCCAATTCCAACAAGTTTCCCATTGGTATCATAATCAAGCAGTATACCTTCCGAAATTTCTTGACTCTCTACACTCGGCTGTTCGGACAAATTGATATACAGTGAGTCGGTTTCTGGATAGTAGTTGAGCATCATAATGTGAATCCTCGATCTGGAAAAGCGTTATGGATCGTAGTTCTGTCTTTGAGCGTAATAACCCTTAGATAACGTCCTCCGATTTCAGGGATCGCAGCCCAAAATCGGAATCTGTTGTGCTCTTGCGGCTCTACATGAACAGTCAATTTATCGATAGAACGAATACACAGACACGCCCCAGATCAGCCGGATGAGCACCCACGTGCCACCTACGATGAACTGTCCGAGTATAAGTCCCAAGAAGAGCGGTAACACGCGGTGATAAAGCCGAATACCGCCGAACCGCAAGATGAGGTTTTTGATCCCCCAACTAATCAATACAGAGAACCAAAGCCAGCCAAAGGTCCACATGCTACTCGCCACCGCGTAACCAGTAGGGTGAAACGGGAACATCGGAAAACGGGTTCGCAGCCACCACAGTAATCCCGTGAATAGGAATCCGACCCCCATAAACCCCACTGCGGGGATGTTTGTTTCTGTCGGATAGTAGAGCCACGAGCGGAGCATATTGTAACCGCCACTCCCTAACCCAGGATTCGCTCCTATCTTGTAAGAAACCATTAGATACGCCCAGAATGAGGCGAGGATGCCAAAAAAAACGCCGCACATCAGTGCTACTACCATCCGTCCTGCACGCATATTCGCCACTTCCACGAGTTTAAAACCTTCCAAAGTGTGGGGCATTGGATGGGCCCGGTACCCGCGGTTGAAAGCAAAATAGAGCGACATCATCGTTAGGCTCGGTGGCGGAATCATACGCGAGCCGAGCGAATCTATGATAAATTGTCGGGGATTTGCTACGAACATCTCATGAGTCGGTGGACCGACCTCAGCGCGAACTCGTGTGATCCCTAATGCAAGAAGATAATAGATGGCGAAATACAACGCTATCATCCAGATCGCCATCCCGCCTTGGTTTGAGAAAATGAAAAGAAAAAGAACGCCGCCGATTAATCCTGCTACTGGCCATCGATAATCCGTTGTGTCTTGCATCTCAGGTGGAAGGTTTGTATCTTGTTTCCGGATCAGGTTTCTGAATATCGCATAAAAATGTTTGCGTCCACCGTAGAGCCCAAAGCAGGCGATAGCCAGATACGCGCCTACGCCTTGCGGTCCGTCATAAGGGAATCCGGGCAAAACTTGAAGTCCCATTGCCCGTCCCAAAACGCGTTCTCCTTTCCAAAACAGATAGAAAAACCAGAGCGAAAACGACATCTCCAATGGCATTAAAAAGGCAAGCCCTACACCGAATGAGAGGATATAAATGGGAGTCCAGCCGATTGCATCCCACGGCTTTTCGGTGAAATAGATGCCGAGGTTTGCCTGACGAACCGGTATCTCTGGAAATGTTGGAAAGAATGCATGGATACCGTTGATGAGGTCGATACCTCCCGCAATCGCGAAACCTGCCCAGAACATTCCGTTTTTGAAGAGTCGCCCATCTGAGTAGGTCATTTCTATCGGCAGGCGGACGATCGGATAGCTGAGCCGCTCTCGTTCAATCCACTGTTTCCGGAGAAGTAGGTCGATACAAATCATCACCCAAATCAGAACAGATAAAAAAATAGTCCACCATAAAATCGGTTCCCACCACGCTGCCAGATATCTCTGTGTATAAAACGTTGTATCACCATCGTAGAAGTCTTGCAAGACAGATAACTCACTGAGAGTCATCCAATTCGGTAGATGCCGCCAGAAAAGTTGTTGCCATTCATTTTCGGGTGTCGCAAACCAAAAACCGTTCGGAATAACGGGAACAACTGTCTGCATCATATCATGCCCCGCGATCGCTGACGAAATAGAAAGGATAACGTAAATAGTGAGTAGTTCTCCTTGTCGGAACGCGAAACGAGGTAGCAGCAGTTTGAATAAGAAATTGAGACACGTTAACACCACCAATGTTACGACGACGTTGTAAATCAGTGACATCGTTGTTGGCAAGGTGCTCCAGTAACGGAGATGGTTTGCCATGATAAAATAGGTGTTTGGCGGTATGAGTACGATACCGATCAAAATCGCTCGGAAAGTTACACCCGGATGCCCGGATTGTGGTGTTTCTTGATGGTTTGAGGAATGTTGTAATGTGTTTGTCATGCTTTCAGCGGTACGTATTTAAGGTCGAAGAAGTCTGATTCTGGCAATTAACAGCGCGCCCGCTTTAAAAACGCATCCGTTTAAGCAGGGTAGGAAAAAGCAACAAAAATAGTGTGCAAAACAATCCAATGTTCCATACCCACAGGTACGTTGAATCCGCGCTGAGGATTGACAACAGAGCACACAGCGGACTTATTGCCCCAAACAACGGAATTGCGTTAAATGGCGAAACTGGAACCAGTGGAAGAAAAGTGGTGAATAGAATAAGTCCGTAACTTATACTCTTTGCCCGAATGGAAGAATTCCATAACGCGAAACCGACACCGATAAAGGCATAAAAAATACAACTTACCCATAAAACTGCCGCGCATCTCACCAATTGCGTCACTGTCAAACCGCCAATGTAGTTTGAGAGTGCTAACAGTGGAATGATTAGCCAAATACCCCACATAGCCCAGACCACAATTGCGCTGAGTTTACCTACCAAGATTTTCCAATTTGTCAATGGCGTTAACGCGAGAAGTGCCCCATTCTGTCCATATCCTTGTGGATGCCCTTGATAAGATCGAGGCTGTTCCATCTGCCACACCTCGACTGCATGTCTTGGCACCCAAAATTGCACAATGAAAAGGGCAATAATAAAAAGCCTATACGTCTGTTTCCCGATATCAACAGGTTTTCCCGTTCGACTGTCGGCATAGAATTCAACTGTTGCCGCGAAGAGTAGCAATGTAAGAGCACAGATAATCAGGAGTTGGATACGTCGATGTTTGGTAGAATGACAATAGCAATGGAGTTCTTTGAGGATGATGGCTAACATAATTTTTTTCGACGACCGTAAATCTCTCTGTTTGTGAGACGATAGAGGAATAGGTCTTGTGCCTTGCCCACATTTAGGGGATTGCTGTTTTCCGTTGACACATTTCTATGTAACTGCTATCTTCATTACAAACGAAATACCGACAGCCAATAAAAGGAGACCCCCATGTCCAAACTCAATCTCGCTTTAGTCGGTGCAGGGAGGCGAGGCGGTGGTGCGCATCTGCCTGTTATTGCGAAACTTAAAGATATTTACAATCTCGTTGCAATTTGCGATATAGACGAGGAAGTAGCAACACGCTATGCGAAGCAATATGACGCGACCCCGTACACCAATGTACGGGATCTCGTTGCACATGAAGAACTGGATGTCGTTGATATTACTGTTCCTGCACTCGCACATCACGCGATTGCATGTTTTATGGCAGATGCCGGCGTTCATATCCTTTGCGAAACGCCCATTACTGTTACACTCCCTACGGCGGACCTGATGATTGCGTGTGCCAAAGCGAATAATGTCAAACTTGAGATCGCTGAAAACTATTACCGTGTGCCACGTGAGCGGTTTTTGTCTAAAGTTATTGAAGCAGACGTTATCGGCAAAGTCGCTCGGATCTACCGAATTTTTCATGAAGGTGGTCATCATGGGATGAGCATGCTCCGCCTCCGTGCAGGTGGTGCACCGAAGTCTATGCTCGGAATCACACAGACAAGCCCTGTAATTCCGATTATTGACCGAATGAAGCGGCATCACGCCAGTGAAAACTGGAGTCTCGCCTTCATTGAATTTGACAATAACGCGACTGCCCTCATGGTGTATTCTAACGTTATCCACGCCCGATCCTTGGGACGAGGACAAACTGGTATTTCGCAGATCGATGGTAGCAAAGGCACCATCGTCGGTGAAGATATCTACGTAACACCCGCAGACGAGTTACGATCTGGTGCACTCGGTATCGCTTACCGTCCTAAACGAACCACAATTGATGTAGATGGTGTCGAAGTAATTGAGAAGATCGAATTGCAATTACCTGAACAGACCGTGACATGGGAAAACCCACTCAAGAACTATGCCATTTCCGAGAGACAAATGGCAGTGGCAGATGAACTACTGAGTATCGCCACGGCTGTGCTTAACGATACGGAGCCTGAATATGGTGCTCTGCTCGGCAGACAGGACCAAGAGATGAACATCGCGATGAGCGAATCCGGTAATCGTAGTAGAGAAGCTATTACCTTTCCTCTGACCGAGCTGACGGCAACAGAACGCGGCACCCATGACAGTTATCAGCAGCAATACGGACATCCGATTGAAGACATTGAAGCAGGGATTGACACGTTCTTTCCACGCCGCTAACATCATAGCATATTATACGAGTGAATTCAAACGTTTTCGATTGGATATCTTCTTGAGGTCCTCGAGTTCAGGGGTATCCACCAGACTCGTAATTTTCTTCGGGACAGGCAGGGCAGTGCCACGACGAACCCGTATTCGGATTTGGGACATTCCAGCAATGATCTTCACTTTTTAGGTTGTGGGTGCCCTGACGAAAAAAAGATTGCAAATACGGCAATTTTTTGCTACACTATAAACAGCAGCAAACTGCCACATCTCATCGAAGGAGGGATAGAGACATGGGTGGAATAGGCGGAATGGAGATATTTATAATCCTTGTGGTTGCGCTCGTTATTTTTGGACCGAAGAAGTTGCCAGAGATGGGGCGTTCACTCGGCAAAGCTATCCGAGAATTTAAGAGTGCTGGTAGTGGCCTTCAAGATGAATTAACGAAAGCGGCAAATGAGATTGATAAAGAACCCGATCCGAACATTAAACCTCCAAAATCTTCTTAATTAATCGGACCGTGAGCGGCATGCACTATGGAATCTACGGAATCTAACGAAGTTGCAATGACTTTCTGGGAACACTTGGAGGAACTTCGGCGCCGAATTATTATTTCTGCCATTGCAATTGCCGTTTTTACGGTATTAAGTTTATCCTTCAGTAAGCCCATTGAAAAGGTAATTAAGTTTCCGCTGGGAACTTCAGTGAACACTATCATCGCGAATGCTATTGATACCATGGGCGGTTCTGAGGGATCGATACTGGGGTTTTTCGCACTCGCGCTGCGGTCTGGGACATCCAGTGTCAACGCAATACTTATGAAGGTAGGTCCCCTGGAAGGTATCATGGCATACCTGAAATTGGGGATAACCACCGGCATTTTGTTGTCGTTACCGATAATCATTTATCACATTTGGGCATTCGTTTTTCCAGCACTCAATCGCGAGGAACGGCGATTCGCGATGCCGCTATTTTTAATTATTGTTATATTTTTCATCTTCGGTGCTGCCTTCGCCTACTTTATTGTCACACCGGTGGTCCTGCAATTCTCCGCTCAGCTGCTTCCAGAGTTACCTAATATGTGGGATCTGGAAAAATATATTAATTTCGTAACTCGCTTAATCTTAGGATTTGGTATCGCTTTTGAGTTACCGATAGTTATGGCGTTCCTGTCCCGTATCGGTGTCATTGATGCGCAGGGCTTCCGTGAAAAGCAGAGTTACGCTTTGTTAGGTATCTGTGTCATGTCAGCCCTCTTAACACCTGCTGATCCGGGTTCAATGTTGTTGATGGCGATGCCACTCTTTGTTTTGTATCAACTCGGTATTTTCTTCGCATATCTCGTCGAAAAGGAGGTAGAGATCTAATGGCTAACGAGCCTTTACAAGAACAACTCTCTTTGTTATACCAATTACAGGAGCGGGACCAGGAACTGTTGTCAGTCCAGCAGAAACTTCAAGAGATTCCAAGTAGCATTGAACAATTAGAAGCAGATGTCGTCCGATATGAAGATGATATGGCGGCGAAATCTGCAGAACTTGCGGAGACAGAGAAAGAACAACGATCTAAAGACGCTGAACTTGAAATGAACGCTGTGCACCGTGAAAAATATCGGGATGAACAACGGGTTGTCACATCCAACGAGGCATATACTGCACTTGAACGTCAAATAGAATATCTTGATGAAGTGGACGGAGAAGCGGAAGATACGATCTTAATTCTTATGGAGAAAAGCGATCAACTTAAAGAAGAACTGGCGGCATTGGAGGTTGCTGTGAACCGCGAAAAGCAGAAAACCGCTTCTGAAACTGCGAAACTCAAACAAGAACTCAAGGACTTAGAGGTAGAGAAAGATGAAAAGTTAAAACAGCGGAAGGCGTTTCTTCCTAAAATCGACAAAAGACTCAGAGACGAATATCACCGCTGGATGAAAGCTCAGTTTGCAAATCGGTCCGGGGCTGCACGCGCGAAGACTGGTTTCGTGGCACTCAGCAAAAACGGTATCTGTACCAGTTGCCGCATCACGATTCAACAGCAGACTCTCAAAGAGGCTCAAAAGTATGAGAAGCAAGTCTACTGTTCAAGTTGTAAGAGGCTCCTTTACGTCGAGCCTGCCACACCTGCTGAGTCAAGATCAACTAAGCTGTCAGTATCTACTCCCAATACGGTTGCAGACAGAAACAATCGCAATTTCCAAATAGAACAGATTTGCCAAGAACGCAGGATAACAGAACTTTGCCATTTTACCCGCATCGAAAACCTACAGAGTATCCTGCAAGAAAAATTGTTGGGGCGGAGTCTTTTGGAAGGACGCGGACAACAATTTTTTTTCAATGACTCTAACCGATTTGATGGGCACAAAGAAGCTATCTGCCTGAGTATCAGTTTTCCAAACTACCAAATGTTCTATAGCATTAGAGAATTGGAAAAAGGGAATCAGGAGATAGGAGATTCTCAGTGGATTGTTCTACTTCTGGATGCAAAAGTGCTATGGAAATTAGATTGCGCATTTTGCCAACGAAACGCTGCACACAGTAGTGTTCGAAGTATATCGTTAGAGGATAGGCGAAAACCTGAGGCATTGAAAGGTATGTTTGGAGATTTTTACAACATCAGGCATCAAGATTTATCAATACCCCAAGATTATCCCACACATCCACAAGCGGAAGTTCTTGTTTTTGATCCAATTCCGGTGCAATATATCAAAGCAATCCATTTTTGGGATGCAGATAGCCAAGAAAGATGGCTACCTAGCAATATTGGTACTGACTATGAAACCTCTTGTACTGACAGACGTTATTTTTATCCCAGGCAGGACTATGAAGTATGGAGCCCTGATAAGTTTAACAGTGACGGCGTACCTCTTTCCTAATTCAATAGCGATGATGAGATTGACCAAAAGTCAGATTTTAATGAGGATGATATACTCTTTTAGGAGTTGAGAACGATGGCAAAACGCCCTATTTTTACACCTGATTTTAGCGGATTTCCGTATGTTGACATTATAGACATAGAATTCAAATGGCACCCGGGTTTTGCAAAATCACAGATGCAGAAATCCATAACATCTTTGCACGAAGCTGCCGAAAAACTGAATAAAATCTCTCCAATTTTGGAAATATCGGGAAAATCCGCCTCAGGCTTAGGGGCCAGCTTAAGTGCGTTTAATCTATCATTGAAAACATTGGATGGACAGGCGATGAGCGTGGAGTGTGCCTATCAAGGTAGCAAAGTGTTTGAAAACGGTGGTCCCTACCACGATTTGTATTTCGCATCTAGCCGCAAAGCGAAAACCGATGATCGTTTGCGGAATTCCGGAAGGATAGTCGGCTTTAACTTCTGCGGAGAATACTTTCCTATTGAACCCAAAACAGCTTTCTATGATTGGTTGTACATGACTGCGCTGTATCAACAGAAAACCGATTTCATTTCAGAACTTGAAGTATTTCAAGGGTTTTCGGACATCGTTTTTAACCCCAATCGTTCACTGAACTGTCAAGCGCGTGCCGCTGCTTTATTTGTTGCCCTATTCAAAAATGAGTTGATCAATGAACAGATACTCCAAGATAAGGCCCGGTACTTGGCACTCGTAACAGGCAAAGCACAACTCCGACCGACCGAACCGTGCTCACTCCAACTTACTTTACCGTTTTAATGAAAACGCTGAGCATGCGGCGCACCTATCCTTTGAAGTGCCTCTTCTTTTTTGAAAACGTGTTAGCATAGGTTTTGGGTTTACCCGTTTTGGGATGTCTATCCCACTAAGTTTCTCACGCTTTTATCAACTAAAACCTTTCACTACAAACCTTCAGCAAAAAATGGGGGTAAGTGAGGCCGCACCCGATATTCCATTTCCTTAGAAAGATTATGCCTTCACTGGTAATAGATAACTAATGGCTGTAACACATATCTAAATAGGAGATACTCACCACCCATGCCCTTTTTTGTCATTGATGAGCAACCGGAAAAGCAGGTGTTTGACGGCGCAAGTATTCGGACACTCTACGGTGAAAAAGTAATGATGTCCTTTGTCAATTTGCAACCTCATAGTATTGTAGTTGAGCACAGCCATCCGCATGAGCAGATGGGGATGGTACTCGAAGGGGCATTTGAGTTGTCCATTGACGGAGAGTCTCGAATACTCAAAAAGGGTGATGCTTACCTTATCCCTTCTAACGTGAAGCACAGCGCAAGGGCGTTTGAAGAGCCCGCTGTTGCTCTTGACATCTTTAGTCCACCACGAGAAGATTACAAATCATGAAAGCGTATCACGCAATTCCTGAGTTGCAGGCAACCGGCATTGTTACTGCTGGAATCAGTCTGCGGACGGGGGGCATCAGCCACGCACCTTACGCATCCTTAAATCTTGCTGAGCATGTCGGCGACGACACGAATGCAGTTGCAACCAATAGGAAAATCTTTTTTCAGCAAACCGGCTTAAGGTCCCCGCGGTATTGTCGTCAAGTTCATGGTAACTCTGTTATTGATGTAGATAACGCAACAGGAGCATTTCTTGAAAACCCTCCGGAAGCAGATGCTCTTATCTCCGCGGAGAAGGATGTGCCGTTAGGCATTTTTACTGCGGATTGTGTGCCCATTTTCATTTTTGATGTTGAAACACCAGCAATCGGTATCGCTCATGCGGGATGGCGCGGCACCTTAGAGCGAATTGCGGTGAACACGGTTGCAGAAATGAAAGATTGTTTCGGAACCGTTGCGACAAACTGCCGAATTCATTTGGGCCCCTCTATCCAGAAATGTTGCTATACCGTTGATATAGAATTACGCATTCAGTTTGCTGAACGCTTCGGCAGCACCGTCCACGACGGCACAAACCTGAGTCTACAAACTGCCAATGTTAACCAATTGGTTGAAGCAGGTCTACCCTCCGATTCCATCTCAATATCCCCCCTTTGCACTGCTTGTCGGACCGACCTATTTTATTCACATCTGGCTGAGAATGGACGAACAGGTAGGATGCTCTCATTTATCC
>RKRR01000008.1 GCA_007571305.1 Candidatus Poribacteria bacterium
CTATAAACCATTATGATGTCTAATATACCAAAAAGGAAAGGTTACAGAAATGAAATTAGCAAATATCTTCTTGATAATTCTCATCGCACTTGCTGCACTGGCTGGCTGCGAAAGAGCACAAAAAACAGTGTTAGATGTGGTGCCAACAAATCCTACCATAGACGATTCTGTATCTGATCTGCAAGCAATTCCAGTGAAGTTGCTTTGGTTCATCGATTACCCAGAAGGCGGGAAGGAGGCCTACATTGCATGGGTTGCTTCTATTGCTCCAACGCTGCAAACTCCCGAAGAGATCGTTCGGATACGATCCTACGACAATCGTGAACCAGATATGAGCCCGCATCGGCTCGTTGAATTTGAATTTAATAGTTTTCTTGATGCGGCAACCTACTTGAACCGTTCTGAAATCGCTGCTGTCCTCGAAGACCTGCCAAATCATTCAAGCAAAGCGAATGTCCACACACTCATCCAACGTTCCGACTATTCAAAAATCGAAGAAGGCAATTGGGAAGTTAAAAGTATTTACTTGGTTGACTATTCGCTTGGTGGAAAAGCGGCATATCTGGAGTGGGTCGCATCTGTTTCCTCAATTCTTATTGAACCCTCTCAGTTGAAAGCGATCTCCGCTTACGATAACTATTATGGTGAATCGCCACATCGACTTGTTGCGTTGGAATTTGCCAGCCAAGAAGACTTAGAAATTTATGAACAATTGGAAGAGATAATGGCTGTTGAGGCTGAACTTGACAATCAGGCAGGCAGCTGGGTCAATCATGTATTTGAGTTAAGGTCAGATTACATCAGCCAATAATGTTTGAAGATCTGCTTTATTTTTCGTAGGCGCGTTTTCCGAGCGCGCCTCCTTTTTTGACTGTGCGTACCCTGGAGCGCAGTATTGCCTACCGAACACCAGACTATGGGATTTCTCAAAAGGTCTGGCTTACGTCAACGTCAAAAGTCCTTATATCAGAGTCATTCAGTTTTCCAATAATTTCGGTCTTTAACTTGAGATATCTTCGCTGTAGAAGCGACATCCCTATCGTGATATACCTACGCTATCCGGAAAAATTATTTGACACAGTCCCACCGAATGTGATAAATTGATTATCAGCTCTTATGAAAACAATGTCAGAGTTAAGTTTGAAATCTGTAGAGAATAGGAGAGTAGGCGTATGAGTGATTTACAGTTGCAACAATACCTCTTTGACGTGCAAGGTTACCTCGTCGTTGAGAATGTCTTAAGCTCAGAAGAGGTTGCGGCACTTAATCAATGCATTGACGAACAACAACTCCCCATACCCGGAAAGGCCCAAAGGTTTGGGAGTGCTCCAGATGGTCCCGGGTTTCTGCAATGGGGAAAACCTTTTTGCGATCTACTCGACCATCCCAAGATTATGTCGATACTTCAATTCCGCTTAGGCGATTGCTTTCGGCTTGACCGGATTTACGGAATGTACATGCGGGAAGGGATGCCGCGCGGACATCTACATGCCGACTACGGTGCTACCTCTCCCACGGCAAGAGCACAACCAGGGGAATACTACTCTTTCCGAGACAATGAGATTCACAACGGGTTCGTCGTTGTGACATGGAACCTTGCAGATACCGGACCGGATCACGGTGGGTTCTGCTGCATTCCGGGCAGCCATAAAGGCAATTTCAAGTTACCACAACAGATAGCGGAAGCACCGCAAGATGCCCCCTGTGTCATTATTCCAGAGGCTCCTGCCGGTTCAGCGATTTTGTTCACCGAAGCGCTGACACACGGCACAGCGGCATGGAACGGTAAGCATCAACGCAGATCCCTCCTGTATAAGTATTGCGTTTCACACATTGCGTGGACTTCGCGTCGTGTGGCGATACCGGAGGGTATAGAATTAACGGAACGTCAAAAGATTCTCTTCCGCGAACCTGCAGATCCGCATCGTCATTTCCCATCATTGTTTGAAGCAGCATAATGGAACGTAGAGGTAGACGCGAACAGTCTTTTTATGCCAAATTTCACACAGAACCAACTCCAGAAAATCACAACTGACATCTTTGAGTCCGGGGGTGTCCCTAGTGATGAAGCAGAGATTATAGGGGAATTGCTCGTCGCCTCAAACCTCGCAGGGCATGACTCCCACGGCGTTCTCCGCATTCCGCAGTATATTGGACTCATCGAATCCGGGCTGATTCAGCCGGGAGCACCGATGGAAATTGAACGTGAGTCGGCTTCCCATGCCCTCATCAACGGCAATTGGGGATTTGGACACGTCATTGCGCAGAAGGCGATGTCGCTCGCTATAGAGAAGGCAAAGTCAAGCACTATCAGTGCAGTCAGCGTCTACAATTGCAATCACATTGGACGCATCGGGAGTTATCCACTGATGGCGGCTGAAACCGGTATGGTAGGCATTACGATGGTAAATGCTGGTGGCACTGCGCTCTACGTCGCGCCTTTCGGAGGACGCGATGGAAGGCTCGCAACGAACCCTATCGCGATTGCTACACCGGTTCGCAATGGACACCCGATTCTGCTTGACATCACAAGCAGCGTTGTCGCACAAGATAAGATTCGTGTTGCAATGAATCGCGGTGAGTCCGTCCCACTCGGTTGGCTTACCAACAGTGAAGGCGAACCGACGACGAATCCACGGGACTTGATGGAATCTCCGCATGGTGCGTTGTTGCCACTCGGCGGGATTGTTGGGCATAAGGGATATGCCCTCGGTCTAATGATTGACATCTTAGGAGGTGCGTTGTCGGGTGCCGGTTGCAGCGGTTCTGGAAACACCCGTCTCCAGAATGGAGTCTTGATGATTGCACTGGATATTGCTAATTTTACGCCGCTCGATGCGTTTTATGAGCATATTGACGGACTCGTTGCCCACGTGAAAGCCTCACCAACTGCCCCAGGATTTGATGAAATCCTGATACCGGGAGAGATCGAAGCGCGTCAAACAGAGCAGCGTCTGCACAAGGGCATTCCCATTGATGACGAGACATGGCGACAGATCCAAGAAACGGCAGCGGAGGTCGGAATACCCGAACTTGAATTTTGAGTCAATTGAAGTTGCCTGTTCAAACAATCATATTCGATTTCGACTATACATTGGTAGATTCGGCTCGAGGAACAATTGACGGCGTCAATTTCGCATTTGAAAAAATGGGTTTGCCGATAGCTTCCGATGCAGCAATTCGTCAGACAATCGGCTTGTCGCTACCGGATATATTGACAGCATTAGCAGGAGACTCATATACCGCCCGTGTCGATGAATTTACTCGGTTGTTTTTTCAACGCGCGGATGAGACAATGGTCGCGTTAGCGGAACTTTATGCAGGGGTGCCACAGACGGTGAAGGCGTTACAGGGGTTGGGTATCCAACTTGCTATCGTCTCTCAGAAAAATCGCCGCTACATTCAACCGATTCTTGCGCGTGAGAGCCTATTGGAGACATTTGAAGCCATCGTTGGTGGTGGAGACGCAGCGTATAAACCGGATCCTGGGGGTCTACGGTTGGCGGTCGACCAAACAGGTAGTCTTCCCAAAAATTGCCTCTACGTTGGAGATAGCGTGACGGATGCTGAAACTGCGAAACGTGCTAATATTGCGTTTGTTGCTGTGCTTTCGGGTGTCACACCACGAGCGGCTTTTAAAAATTACGATGTTTATGTGATTCTTGAAGACGTGTCTGAGTTATTGAGTTTAGAACCGGTAAGAAGATTGAAATAGTATCAACAACCACACAATAGCAGAGGAGGTAAATCAATCGATGAAAACGGCAATTTTATCGATCCTCTTCGGGTTTCTACTTGTTTTTTCAGCGAGTGGAGCGTTCCTGCCAGAGGGAAATGGTGATGTGTTTGGGTTGGAATATGGAGAATCAATCGCTGGTATTCCGCCGAGTACACCTAAGATTGATGGGGAGCTCAACGATTGGAAGCATGCTGTCTGGATAGCCTTTGACTCCGAGAAAGAACTGCTTCGGGGTGAAGGTGCGTGGAAGGGAAAAGACGATCTGACGATGACGTGGTCAACGATGTATGATGCGGAGACCTTCTATTTCGCAGCGGCGGTGCGAGATGATATTTTTGCACCCGCGGCAAATGCGGCACAACCTTGGACAGGTGATACAATTTTTCTCTATATTGATTGGGAACAGGTCGGAGCTGGGCAACCCTCAAGCAAGCCTAATTTCGCGTTTATCAAGAAAAAAGCACTCGTTTCTGACTTCAGTGGCGGCAAAAACCCCAATCTCCCCAAGTCCGATATTGCGGTTGTCCCGACACCGGAACTGGGCAAAGGCGGCATGATTTACGAGATCGCGATGCGGTTTGAATGGCTCACCGATGTCAAAATCAAGGAGGGAACGGAAATCGGTTTCACCCCCGGATACGAGGAAGGAACGGATAATCCAGAAAAGAAAGCAGGTCTTGTGTTCATGGATTGGCACGGTCTGAATCCTGACGATTCAGGGAACCTTGGGACATTGACCTTCGGCGGGCCGCTCGCTGTCGATGCAGCGGGCAAATCGACGCTGACGTGGGGACAGTTAAAGAAACTTGCAAAGTAATAATGTCTGAAAAAACGCGAAACCAAGAAAAACTTTTTATCCAACTGCTGGAGAAGGCCGATAACTTATTGACCCACTTCGGCGGAGCCTCGGTCCAATCGTCGAGCGTCGGACTTGACGACTACATCGCTTTTCGGTGGCGATCGCAGAATGGATCGGGACATCTTATTCCTGTTAAACATCCGAACCTCGTGGGACTATCGGATCTGATCGGGATAGAGAGACAAGAGGAGAGACTTGATAGGAATACACGGCAATTTCTACAATCCTTACCTGCGAACCATGTCCTGTTGTGGGGCGACCGCGGTACCGGTAAATCTTCACTCGTCAAGGGAATGCTGGCGCGCTACGCTGATGACGGACTGCGGCTAATCGGGGTCAGTAAGGAAGGCCTTGTCCATCTCCAAGAAATTGCTGAGGTCCTGTGGGAGCGTCCTGAACGGTATATCCTTTTCTGTGACGATCTCGCCTTCAATGAAGATGAGCCGGAATATCGAGAATTGAAAGCGATGTTAGAGGGTGGGATATCCGCTTGTCCAGATAACGTCTTGATCTATGCTACCTCGAATCGCCGACACCTGATGCCGCGACAGGTTCAAGAGAACCGATACCCACAGAATGATGAAGATGAACTGTATCCGCGTGAGTCAACGGAGGAAAAGGTCTCGTTGAGCGACCGTTTTGGGTTACGCCTCGCCTTTCACCGGATTTCGCAAGACACCTATTTGCAGATTGTCTTGCATTATGCACAAAAACATGGACTCTCCATTCCGACGGAAGCACTACATCAGGCTGCCTTGGAATGGGAAGCATCTTCAAGTGGCCGTTCAGGACGTGTCGCCTATCAATTCGTGGCGGATCTCGCTGGACAGTTAGCACTTGAATCAAATACACAGAAAAAGTAATCGATAGGTACTGTGTACTTAACATACAATTGGCACGGTTTCGACCGCGCCTTTATGGAGGTTTCTATGAAAAATAGATTTATGTTCTGTTTAACACTTATACTTTTCCTGAGCTGTCTGCTTCTGATACAAATCGCAGATGCTGTGCCGAAAAAAGGCACACTGCGGGTCAGTGGCGATAATACGTGGGTTGCGTTTATTAACGGTGAAGAGGTCGCTGCAAGTGGAAACTGGCAAGTTCCCACAGTCAGTGAGTTTGAACTGGACAACGGTTTCGCGCAGATCGCTGTCTATGTCCACGACGCTGAACCCGGTGCCGCAGGTAGAGGCGGTTTTCTCGCCGATATTATCCTCGATGATAAGCCAGATTACATCGGAACAGGTGAAGACGGGTGGCGGTGTGATACCGGCAAGCTTCTCGATGATCGAAATGATGGCTGGGAAAAGGTCGATTTCGACGACAGCGATTGGGAAGATGAACTCGAAATCTATGAAAAGTTCGGAGGCGGTATATGGGGATTCGGTGCTGCAATCATGGAACAAATTCTCAAAGATCCCGAGTGCGAAGCGAATTGGGTATGGTGTGGCCCGAACGACGGTGAAGACGACATCTATTTTCGATACACCATTGGTACACTTTCCGTTGAACCGGAAGACAAACTGACAACTACGTGGGCGCGTATTAAGAGAGACACACTCTAACCGCTTTGTACTATTGACAGCGGTTTCCTACCGCGATAGAGGAAAATAAAATGAAAAAGTTTTTCGTTCCAACAGTTTTGGTTTCAGTTTTATCTTTGGTCGCCTTGAACCTTTGGGCGGCAACACTCCGCATCAATGGTGATAACTCCTGGGTGGGCTTTATCAACGGTGAAGAGGTCGCAGACGGCAATAATTGGCAACAAGCCAGTATTACTGAATTTGACATGCCGGATGGATATGCTATCATTGCTATCTACGTCCACGATGCCGAACCGGGTGATACTGGACGTGGAGGAGCATTGTTTGATGTCATCCTTGACGACGATACCTATATCCCCTCCGACGATACTTGGAAGGCGGATGCGGGTCCACCGATCGCCGATCGGAATGATGGCTGGGAACAACCCGATTTTGACGATAGTGGTTGGGATAACGCGACACAACTTGACCAGTTTGGTAGCGGTATATGGGGCTTCGGTGCAAATACGATGCGTCAAACCTTGAAAGATCCAGATTCGACCGCATACTGGGTTTGGGCGGGTCCCAATGACGTTGAAGACGATGTCTATTTCCGAAAAACCGTCGGAGATTTGCCAACAACGCCTGTCGAACCCGTTGGGAAAGCCACTACGATCTGGGGTGCTTTGAAGAGTAAACCGTAGATACTGATTTAACGGTCTAATAGGTGATGTTTCTTTTTCTTCTCAATAGTGGGTAGGTGCGGTTTCCTAACCGCACATTATAGTAGATCCCGTAATTACTTATACACTTGCACAGTCGGGTGAACTCTGAAGTGATATGTTTCTGGTGGCACAGGAGACCAATATCCTCTGCTACAAGTGTGAATTTATTTTTGGGTTTTACTATAAGATACACACCCTAACAGGTTATACGACAAGGTAGCAACTTAGGTTTTCTTATAGTAGATTCCGTAATGACTTGGACATTTGTAGCGGCGTGTGGACTCTGAAGTGATATGTATCTGATGGCACAGCCTAACAGGCTATGCTACAAGTGTAAATTTATTGTCGGATTCTACTATAAAAAACTGGAATCCATAGATCCACCGGTTTAACCTAACCTACGCGCTACAGTGCTTCAATCACCTTTGCGATTGTCCTGAAAACCGTCTCAATATCCGATTCCTCAAGGCACGAGTAAGCAACCCGTAGTTCTGTTTCACCGAGTGAAATCGTACCCATGCCGTGTTTCTCAAGAAGCCGCTGCCGAACCTTCTCAGCGTCTCCAGATTTGAGGTTCAGACAGATAAAATAACCCGCATGGCTCGGATACACCTCCCAAAGTTTCGCATACGCTGCATCGGATGCGACTTTCTTCGCTTTCAGGGCGCGTGCCTTGAGAATTTCATAGTTTCTCTGTTTTTGTTCAGCATAACCGGATGCCCTCATCGCTTCGAGGATAAGCGTTTGAGAAACTTGCGATGCGCCGGAGGTATTTGCTCGAATCAGTCCACTGAATTTCTGTTCAAGTGGCTGCATCGCTATCTCTTCGAGTCCAAAACTGATAAATGCCACGCGTAGCCCCCACGCATATTCTTCTTTCGTTGCCCCGTCTATCTTCACAGGCACTACATTCGGGTGGCATCCGACCAACAATCCAAACAGCGATTCGCGCATGACCTCCGCGTCGTACCATAATCCTGCGTAGGCATCATCAATCATAACGAGGATACGACTACCAGTGTCGGCACGCATTACAATTGCATCCACAATACGTTGCGCTTCCATAGGGTTAATCGCGTAGCCGGTGGGATTGTGTGGGAAATTCAAGAGAATTAGCAATTTTTCGTTGGTCGTGTGGGTGAGTATCTCACGAAAGCCGTGTGTGTTAAAACCGCTTGCCGCGTTGAAGAACGGGTAGGTGTGAAGGTTCGCTCCTGCTTTGGTTTGGAAGATGAGCCGATAGTTCCCCCAAATTTTGTCTGGAAGGATGAATGTGTCCTCGTCGTCTACGAAAAGTTCGGCGAGTAGACTAAACCCGTGTGTCATTCCACTCGTCACAATTGGTAGACTCAGTGTTGATCCCGTGAGCGAAGGATTCTTCTCCAGAAGATGTGCTTTCCACGTCTCCCGTAATTCGGGTTGACCCAGCACGGGAGCATACCCATAGATACCTTCCAACGGCAATGTTGGCACGAGTTCCCGCGAAACAGCGAGGTGCATCAGGTCCCCAACTTCTGAAGCGATCGCGCGTGTGGCATTGAAACGGTGTGCTTTCGTGTTTGCCTCCGCGGTTTGGCTTAAGATGCCTTTCGGTAGGTAGATGCGTTTTCCTAATTTGGAGAGTAGCGGGAAAACCGCTGGTGAGGCGGCGCGGAGCTGTGTGTTTAACTCGGATGCTAAGGGATTTAAGTTTTGCATATTTTCCCTAAATCGTGGACAATATTCAACGTATAAAAACCCAAGTTGCCACGGACACAATTTTAGAGGTTCATCTGCTATTTTTTATTCAAAAACGCTCAGGATCCCCGGCGTTTCGTAGCGTAGGGTGTTGGTCTCCTGCTCTCAAAAATGCACAACCTAACAGGTTATGCTACAGAAATGGCAACTTGGATTATAAAAGATTTTCCGATGCAATTGTGGACTGTCAGCAACTTAATGTCAACCGGTTTTTGCCAATATCCGTTAAAATAAAAAAACATCAGCAATAGGATATAAATATGAAAGCGTTTCTGAAAAAACTGACATTTCTCATTATCTTCATCATCGCAATCGGTGCCGGCATCTGTGTCTATCTTCTCCAAGCCCCTCCGGTTGAACAAAAAAAGGTGCCCAAACTCCAAATCCACACACGGACAGCACTACGTGGGAGACCCACAGTCGACTCAAAACCGATTGTGTATACCAAAGACGTTTACCGATTTAGCCTGGATCTACAATACGTTAGCAACCTGAATAGCAGTAAATTAGAACGTGAACTTCTATTTACCGCAGGGTTGGCACATCGTGCAAGATTGAAAGCAGAACGTTTGGACATATCTTTGAAGACAGAAACAAATTGGCAGAAGATGTTTGCAGATATGACAAAAGACATTCGATTCCATCCGAGCGCATCCCCTCTTGAAGTTTTGCTAAGTGGCGAAGAGTGGCTACTCAGGGATACCACAGGGGCTGCTTATACAGTCGTGAAAACGGATAACAATGTTGAGGTCTATCTCCCCAATTTGAGGGAGGCGTTTGAGGCACACAAAATTTCACTCTCAAAGGATTTGGAAATCTCCACTAAACAAACAAACAGGCAGTGGCTCATCAAGGATAACGGATATAAGCAGGCTTACAACGTTGTGAAAGGCGAAGGAAAACTCAACGTTTTCCAGCAATCGAAATATGAGATTCTGACGTTTCTGTTTGAGGCAGATGTAGCATCGCAGCGTTCCCTCGCGCAAGGAAAGGTGCCTTCTAAATTGATGCAAGAATTTGTTGCGGAGAAGATACCACTTTCGCGACGTGCGCAGGTATCAGCAAACGAAGATGGCATGAGTTGGCAGATAACCAGCCGCCCCCTGAAATATAATATCCGAAACGAGAACAACCGATTGAAAGTTTATCTTGATCTTGAGAGCAGATGGCTCCGCATCAAGGCTGATGACACCACAAAAGGCTGGGTGCAAAGCGAGCGTGGTACCATTTTTGAACCGCCTCCGCCGACACTCAGTTCACGTCAGCAAGCCAAGGAGCAGCTTCTCGTACTCATTGACAGGTTAAAAGAGAAAACCGAACTTTTCAATGAATAAGATAAAACCTAAGATGCTGCGCCCCGGTAGCCGTATCGCAGCGATTTCACTCTCTTGGGGTGGGCCCGGCACTATTCCCGACCGGTACCAAATAGGTAAACGTCAGTTTGAGGAAGAATACGGCGCGACGGTTATCGAAATGGAACACGCCTTACGTGATGCCGTTTGGCTTTCCAAAAACCCCAAAGCTCGAGCCGATGATTTGATGGCAGCTTTTGCCGATAGCACAATTGACGGCATTATCTCAACAATCGGCGGTGAAGATTCAATTCGCACACTTCCATACCTCGATGTGGATCTGATTCGGAGTAATCCCAAGGTATTTATGGGCTTTTCGGATACCACGATATCACACGCAGCCTGTTTTAAAGCGGGTCTCCTGTCGTTCTACGGCCCTTCGTTTATGGCGGGGTTTGCCGAAAATGGCGGGATGTTTCCCTACATGGTGGATTCTGTCCAGCGCACCCTCTTTTCTCCCGGACCGATTGGTATTATTGAACCGAACCGCGCCGGGTGGACAGATGAATATCTGCCGTGGGAGAACCCCAAAAACCAATCGATTCGTCGAAAATTGAACCCTTGCACTGGCTGGAAATTTCATCAGGACGAAGGAGTCGTTGAAGGGCAACTTTTCGGGGGATGTGTTGAGGTTTTGGACTGGCTCCGAGGTACTGACTATTTTCCTCCTGCGTCTGATCTCCAAAGTGCCGTTCTCTTTTTAGAGACCTCCGAAGACGCACCGCCTCCTTCGTTTCTAGCGGAGTTTGTGAGATGTCTCGCAGCGATGGATATTCTTGAAGGACTGAGCGGTATCCTCCTCGGGCGCCCCGGTGGAGGTGTTGATCCCAACACTTTCCATGCGTACGATACTGCACTCTGCGAAACGGTTCGTGAGGAGTACGGGTTAAACGAGATACCCATTGTCACCAATATGGACTTCGGACATACCGATCCGATGTTCGTTATCCCGATAGGCATGAAGGTCCAGATTGACTCTACGAGGCAGGAAATCGCCATTGATGAAGCAGCGGTTACTCAAAACTAACAGAAAAACTTAGCCAAAACATGTCGCAAGGCAACAACGGCGCATTGCGAGTTCGATAAGACACACGCACCTTGCCAAGGGATTCTGATTGCACTCTTGCGCGAAATTAAAAAATGAAGATCCTCTTTCTATCTCCTACCGTGCCCTTTCCACTCACCGATGGCGGACGCATTCGGGTGTTTAATCTCCTCAAACAAATTGCCACGAAAAACGATGTGACACTGCTCGCCTTGGAAACACAATCGACAGATACGGACGGAGTTTCCCAACTCCAGCAATTAGGCATTCAGGTCCACCTCGTTCCAAACGCACCGGTACTTCCATCTGTATCGTTTGGCACGTTCCTTAAAGCCTCCCTCAGACGACAACCGATCACCGTTGCTCGCTACGATCTCCCAACCTATCGCCAGAAATTTAGGGAGTTGATCGCAACTGAAACCTTCGATCTTGTCCATTATGAGATGTTTCACACAGCGCAGTTCCACACAGAGACCTGCTTGCCGAGTGTGCTCTCACAACAGAACGTAGATTCTGCGATCTGGCGGCGGCTCTGTCGTGAAACCTTCAATCCGTTCTATAAGTTCGCATATTGGACACAGCAACTCGCATTTCAACGCTATGAACGGGTGCTAAGCCCAAAATTTGACGCAGTGACCTGTACTTCTGACATTGATGCCACTGTGTTCCAACAACACTGCCCGGAAGACGTTATTGAGATAATTCCAAACGGTGTCGATATTACGCACTACCAACCCGATTTTTCCTCTGAAGCCCCGGCACATCTCATCTATATCGGAAGTATGGACTGGTATCCGAATGAAGATGCTGTAGGATTCTTTGTGGATGAGGTCTTGCCACGGATCCAGGAGAGTGTCCCCGATGTTAGGTTTTCGATTGTCGGTGGAAACCCATCGGCACGTGTCCAAAAATTATCAGAGGAGAAAGGAGTCGTTGTCACAGGGCGTGTCCCGGAGATTAAGCCCTACTTCGCTGAGGCTATGGTTTTTATCGTCCCATTGCGCATTGGGAGCGGTACACGCCTGAAAATCCTTGAGGCGTTGGCAATGGGCAAAGCGATTGTTTCTACTTCAGTCGGTGCAGAGGGGTTAGACCTCAAAGACGGGGCGGAAATTTTCATCGCTGACGAACCCACCGCCTTTGCCGATGCGGCCACACAATTGCTCACAGATGCATCACTTCGCCGTCGGATGGGTGAGAACGGTCGCGCCCGTGTGGAACGAGATTATGATTGGCGGAGCATCGGCGATAAACTTCATCAACTCTATACCAGAATTCTCGACTCAGATCGGTAGGTGTGGTTTCCTAACCTACCGATGCCGCATCGTTCCTTGCGAATTGTAGGTGGAACTTGGGTATTATTCAAAACGTGCTTCAAGTTCATCCATTATAGTAGATTCCGTAATTACTTGGACACTCATAGTGTCGTGTGAACTCGGAAGTTATATGTTCTAATGGGCACAGGCTAACAGCCTATGCTACAAGTGTGAATTTATTTTCACATTTTACTATAAAGTTGATTTTCCTTCCCAGATCTGCTAATATGTAACCAACTTGAACAAAACCTCCCAGTCCAATAATAAACCACTTAAAAGGAGCAATACCAATGAAAGTCTTCACGTTAATTTTCGTGGGCACTCTTCTACTGATGAGCACCACTGTAGGAATTGCGGGTGAGGATCCAGATTTAGTGGCATACTTCCCTTTTGACGGTAACGCGGAGGATGCATCTGGAAATGGAAATGATGGCGAGATTGACGGCGGATCGAAGTGGGTTAAAGGTAAATTTGGGGATGCTCTCCACCTTGATGCACAGGCTTTTGTCCAGTTGCAAGTTTCCGATTCCCTGCATGGCGACATTTTCAAAGCAGATCCATTCACGATTTCCGCCTGGATTAAACCCAATTTTGAGGGGACTGAATGGGAGCATATCTGGCGGAGTCTTCCTACTGCCTCCGGACACAATACCTTCTTTCTGAACAAAAACCAAGGACTACTCTCTTGGCGTGGACAGGTCGCCGGGTGGACCGTGCTGTGTCAGACCGAAGGTGGAATTGTCGAAAAGGATAAGTGGATGCATGTCGCAGTTCTGGGAGACGGTGATAAATTCAGAATTTATGCGGATGGTGAGAGTGTCGCCGAAACCGATTTCCAAGAGACGCGAGGTAACAACGTGACCTACCGTCTCGGAGGTTCTGGTGGCGAGACGTTTGCCGGTCTACTGGACGATGTCGCGGTCTTCACCCGGGCATTAGACGAAGACGAGATTAGCCTGATAATGGGTAGTGTTGAGACGTTCCTGCCTGTTGAGCCGAAAGACAAATTGGCAACACAGTGGGCAGACCTCAAACGTTAGGTGATAGAATACGCGCGCCGCTGGCGAGGTGTTTGCTTGGGTATCTCTGCGGATTTCCCCAGTAACCTCGCCCGGTTCCGAATAGGCGTTCCCTCATGCCTTCTATGCCATGGCGGAAATGAACGCCTTCCTATCGAGAATGCGACATCCGCAAAGAGTTTGTGGAGGCAGACCTCATCGAAGGTGTGGTCCTACTCCCAAAAACCTCTTTTACAACACCAGTGCCCCAGGCATCATTTTGATCCTCAACTGCAGCAAACCCGCGGAACGCAAAGATCAAATCCTACTCATCAATCTCTCCCAATACTTTGTATAGTAGATTTCGTAATTACCTATACACTCGTATCGTCGCGTGAACTCTGAAGTTATCTGTTTCTGATGGCACAGGAAACCAACGGTTTTCTATACTACAAGTGTGAACCTGTTTTCGGATTTTACTATATTTTACCGATAACCCACTTATTTTCAACAGAATAGATGTTTGTATAGGATGTTTTTGGAATAGAACATCCGATTAACAATAGAAGCGAACAAGCGAAAATGAGTAAGAGCGTATAAGGTTTCATAAGTTACGCCTCTGGTTTATAGTATTTATATTCAAATCTCGAAACGACTTATTGCGTTCATTCTACCTTGCAGGGTCATCAGGTGAATTTTGTACGTAGCGTGTCTTCCATCGATTCGCCTTGCACGTTGTTTAGGCTTTTGTTTTTGCGGCTAACGTTTTGTCTCAGGGTGCAGACTAACACCGACGATCAACTCACCTGCCTGTTGTAGACTATCCAGGTTGAGTAGGTCACATCTATCCTGTTTTGAATGAATTTTTAGCGCGACACGTCCCACATCTCCCGCCGTTAACGTAACCGTTTCAAATCCGTGACTTGCAATCGGAATACTATCCAGTCCTACACCAATGGGTAGGTAACGTTCCGAAACATGTAGACCGAGCGACTCACCCGATGCCTGAAACTGATCTGCTAATACATTCGCTGTCCTGACAGGAGGAATCCCATAGCTTGTGACGACGTTAACGCCGTTACCAACGCCCAATCCGTCTAAATTGATTGCATAGGTATTTTCTGGGTCATATTTATCAGCATGTTTTTGGACATAACGTAACGCACCACACATGCCATACTCCTCAGCCCCGGTGGCAAGGAACGTAAGAGATTTTTTCTCGCCACGCGCTATCAATACCCGCGCGACTTCAAGCATAACGCCAACGCCAGAGGCATTATCGAAACTCCCAGGAGAGCGGTTCTGTGTGAAATTAATTTGCAAAATCAGCAAACAGAACGTAGTCGTTCCAGCGACACCCCAAACAATGTAATCGGGGATCCAGACGAGAATGGCGACGTTAATCACCATTATAGTTGTCAGTGCGGTTAGCCCAACAATCGCTATACCGTAAGCCACAGCCCGTACAGCAATCGGCAATACCTGTGATTTGGAGTCGTAGTGTGCAACGAACAGCAACGCCGGTGTATTGTCATTTGGTTTCCTGCCGTTTGTTGCAACAATGTTCTCTGAATGATGCCTTTTACCGACATCATACAACCCCTCAAACCGTTTTTGCCATTGCGTAAAAAACAACGCTATGGAGAGACTGAGTAGACAGACGAGACATATAGGTATCGGAAACCATTCACCGAGCCACGGGACAGAGACGACTACTGGGACGAAAAGACCACAGAGGAGACGAGGTAATACCTCCGCGGGAAACTTCGTAAAAGAAAAGGGGTCTCTTGTAACATCCAACCCTAATTCTGAGAATTGCTGGACAATGTAGTCTTGGGCTTTTGCTTCGCCCGCGCTGCCCACCAATCTCGGAAAAGCGAGTTGCGTGATGTGGTGGTAGGCACGTTGCGCGTCATAAGTCGGGTTTGTATCCATCCGAATTGATTCAATCCGTGTCCAACTCCGATCGAAACCGTTTTGCCAAACGTCCACTGAGTGTTCGGGCAACTTTGCGTTCCGATTCGGCAATGTTATGAAGTTCACACGGATCGTTCTCTAAATCGTACAACTCAGTCACATCGTTGTAGTTTTCGATGAGTTTATGCGTTGATGTCCGAATGCACCGGAAGTTTCGGAGGGCACTCACGGTTTCGGTGCGGTGTGTTTCGGTTTCACTACGGAGGACAGGGGCGATAGACCTCGCATCAATACGCGGTAACACAGGTACATCCACTAACTCGCATATCGTCGGGTTCAGATCAATTAACTCTACTAAACTGTCCGAAGTCTGGTTTCCTGCAATGCCGGGTCCAGCGACGAGAAGCGGAACTCTGAGGGACGCTTCATAAGCGACACTCTTCGTGTAAAGTCCGTGGTCACCGAGCATCTCTCCATGATCGCTTGAATAAATGATATAGGTGTTATCAAGCATTCCACGTCGTTCAAGGGCGCGAAGCATTTCCCCGATTTGGTCGTCAATCAGTTCCGTCGCCGCGCAGTACTGTTGGCGAGTTAGGGTAATCTCCTCATGACTCACATCAACGACTCTTCGTTTCACCCATTCAGGCTTTCCCTCCATATCATCAACGATAGCAGAAGGCATCTCTGCGGTCCGATACTTGTCACCATACGCTGTAGGTGGATCGAAGGGATCATGCGGTCCAACGAAACTCACAAATAGATGCCATGGAAAGTCATTGGGGATGTTCTCAATAAATTCAGTTGCGCGCCTACCGATATAGGTATCGGCAAAATCTTCTGTTGAGAGGACAGAATCGCGAGAACCGTTTTTAATCCAACCACCACTACTGCGTTTCTGATAATCTTCGTGGAACGCTTTGAGCATATTTTTTTCCTGAAGGTAGTGTGTATAAGGACCGATGGGTGTTGGTGAGCTGCCAGCATGCATCTTACCTTCACACTCTTCAGGGTGTGTGAAGCCCCAACTATAGGTGCGTGGACGATCCCCGTAGCGTCCATTATAGCCATCAGGTTTCGCAAGGTCCAGTTTACCTACACACCCGACGCGGTAACCGTGGTCGCGAAGTTGTTGATAATAGGTCGGCACGGTAGCAGGTAGGAAACTTCCGTTGTCTACTGCTCCGACTCGTGAAGGTTGCAATCCAGATGCCAGAGCGATGCGTGACGGAGCACAGACTGGAGCATTCACTGTGCAGTTGGGAAAACTCACACCTGCTTCTGCCAAACGGCGTAAATTTGGGGTATTGAGTGCGGTAGGGGCATTCTCGTCAGTTTCCAGATAATCGTATCGGTGCTGATCTGACATGATAAAGAGAACGTTGGGTCTATCGGTCTTCCGGGTCATTTTAAGTGTCCTATGGGTAAGCTTTAAGAGTATGCTGATAGGTGTTCATATAACGGGATTTCTGTCATCTGATTCTATCATCATTGTAGATGATGCGATTCTAATTTTCAACCAAAAACCGCTCCCTAAAACATTCCCAACTTCTTGCTCTAATTTGTAACGTATGCTATTATATGCGCATAATTCTCGAAAAGGAGACTCACATGGCAGTTTTTTTACATACACGGGTGCGCGTCAGCGACCTTGACGGTTCCATCAATTGGTATTGCGATCATTTGGGTTTCAAAGTCCTCAGTCGGAGCGACAAATCTCCAGCGGGCAACCAGATCGTCCATCTTGAGCTCCCTGGCAATGCCCACACGTTAGAGTTAACCTACTCGCCTGATTTCGATCTTCAGGTCCAAGAGGATCTGATGCACTTCGCCATCGGTGTTCCAGATATTGTCGAATTTTGCGACGGGTTGGCGAAAGCAGGATTGGAAATTTGGCCCGATGAATGGCGCGAACAATTTACATCAGGTGGAATGAAAATGGCATTCATCACCGACCCAGACGGTTACGAGGTCGAGATTTTAGAACGAGCAGATGCCTCTGGCGATCCGCTCGACGTTCTTGACGAATCTTAGACATGGGGCCAGAATTGATTCCAGGCGGTTAGCCAATCTTTCGCTCGGCTTTCAACTGTGACGGGCCCCGTTATTTCAATGCCTGCTCGTCCCTTGAATTCTGCGAGTTTATCAACGCTTGAGAGTTCAATCTTGATTGTCGTTGGGGCATCCGGGACATAAGGCGTTAATCGGGTTAAATCTGTGAGTGCCTCTCTTGCGGCATCCTCAATCAATTGACGAGCCCGGACCGGTGGAAGTTGTCGGGCACTATATCGGCTTAACCCCTGTTTAACAGCGACTGTGGGCAGCACATCGCCGAGGAGTTCTTTCGCTTCTCGGCAGACTGCCACATCCCCTGTAACGAGTGCAACTGGCACCCCATAGGCACCGTTGAGAGCGGCGTTCACGCCAGTCTCACCGACAAGGTCATCGTTGAACCAAAGATTCCGATACTGCACACTGGAAATCGTATGACATAACACACCATCAGGGGTACCATTGCGAGCATGCATACCGACGAGCAAGCACGCATCACAACCGCCCTTCCACATATCTTCGTAGCGTCCCCATCCATGATGCGCCACCCATTCACAATCCGGGTGAATTTTATCAGGAATCAGCGAATTAAAAGTCCAACCTTGTCCTGCCCCGTGGCAATCTACAACAACAATCTCTGTCGCACCTGCGGCTTTCGCACCGCGTACGGCGGCGTTGATCTCCTCCGTGTAGAGGTGTCTCCCTTCTTCAAACATCGCCGCACCGCCGTTCACCTGATCCCATACGACAATGCCGCTGACACCTTCCATATCCGACATGATGAGTACTCGCATTGTTCCACTTCCTTTCTACTGAATTCGGAGTGATTCCTTACTTAAATATCACCCAAATTACTAGTCCTGTAGCATAGGAGACCGTTGGTTTCCTGGGCATAAAGGATTTTCGCTGAAAATAGCATCTGTTGGTTTCCGAAAAACTTGTCCGTAGCAACTTGGGTTAAGTATAAATCCCTTATTCTTAAAATGCAAGTGGCAAGTTCTCCTTCAGAGAGGTAAATCTACCCTTTACTGTCGAGTTGGAAGGTATGCTTTGGGCATGACCACCCAACGCCTCCAAAAGAATTTTTGACATACACTCTCTATTGTGATACAATTCTGTTGTTAGACAAAGTGCCCAATTTCATAAGGAAAGTTAACGAGGACCTATAGGGCTTACGCAGGCTGAGCTTCTGTAGCATAACCTGTTACGGTGTGTCAGGGAACCGTGTGTGTTTTTTGTTGGTCCGCCTGATCAGAGACCGTGTTATTGTCAGAATTGCGTAAGTCCTGACATAATTAGACTTGTTCATAATGGATACAATTAAAGCAGAAGTTCACGATATTCTAAAAAAGGCAATCCATGCTGCTGTTGCCGCGGGTGATCTCTCTATAGCCGAAGTGCCAGATATTCCATTCTCACCCACCAAAACACCTGAACACGGGGACGTTGCTACACCGATTGCCCTTGGACTCGCGAAACAGGCACGAATGGCACCACGCAAAATAGCCGAAATAATTGTTGCACACATCAATCTCGATGCCCATCCAACCATCCGTCAAATTGACATTGCCGGTGCTGGCTTCATCAATATCCACCTCGCTGATAACTGGCTCCACGACACCCTCCAAACGATTACAGAAATGCAGTCAGCATACGGAACTTGCGACAAAGGTGCTGGAAAGCACGTTCAAATAGAGTTTGTCAGTGCCAACCCTACGGGACCGCTTAACATCGTTAGCGGACGTGCCGCTGCGGTTGGGGATACACTCGTCAACCTCTTAAATACTATAGGCTATAAGGCGATCCGTGAATTCTATGTCAACGATGCCGGTGGTCAGGTCCAACGCCTCGGTGAGTCAATAGATATCCGCTACCGACAAGCACTCGGTGAAGAGGGATTGGAAATTCCAGAAGGAGGCTATCAAGGAGAATATCTTCGGGAATTCGGACAGACTATCGCTGACACAGAAGGTAATGTCTATCTTCAACTTGGGACAAAAGAACGAGTGGCAACTTTCCGGGACAAAGGCATTGCACACATTTTGGAACAACAAAAAAAATCTTTGGAACGTTTCGGCGTTAATTTCGATGTCTGGTCGAGTGAAAAAGCGATTCGAGAGAGTGGGAAACCGGAGGAAATCGTTCGAGTGTTTCGCGAGAACGGGTGCCTTTACGAAGCGGAAGGTGCAACCTGGTTTCGGATGACAGATTTTGGCGATGATAAGGACTGCGTTGTTATTAAAAGCGATGGAGAATATACCTATTTTGTGCCAGATGCCGCATATCATCGCGATAAGTTCGACAGAGGTTTCACGACAGTTGTCGATCTGCTGGGACCCGACCATCAAGGGCATATTACCCACCTCAAAAACCTCGTCAAAGCCCTCGGCATGCCCGATGACTGGCTCGAGGTATTCATCATTCAACAAGTCAATCTCGTCGATGCAGAAGGCAAGCGGTCTGATATGTCAAAACGTCGAGGACAGTTTCTGACCCTTGATGATCTTATTGACGAACTCGCAGAGACCGTCGGCGAACAATTTGCGGTGGATGTCGCTCGCTATTTCTTCCTCATGCGTTCCAATAATACCCATCTTGATTTCAATATGGAATTGGCAGTCACGCATGCCAGCGAAAATCCCGTCTTCTACATCCAGTACGCCCATGCGCGGTGCTGCAGCATTTTTGAGCAGGGAGATGAGCAAGGACTCGCCCCTAAACCTATTGAAGAAGTCTCTCTCAAACGGCTCACGGAGCCGATGGAACATGAATTAATTCGGAAATTAGCTGAATTCCCATCGGCTGTACTTTTGAGCGCAGAGGCACGAGAAGCCCATCGCGTGGTGCATTACCTACATGAACTCGCAGGGATTTTCCATCCGTACTACAACCAACACCGGGTACTCGATCCTGCAGACATAGAAAAAACGTACGCACGACTCATTCTAATACAGAGCGTACAAAGAGTATTGAAAAACGGGCTAACGCTTTTAGGCATCTCTGCCCCCACTTCTATGTAACCCAAATTGTCAGTTTGTAGCATAACCTGTGAGGGTGTGCCTCTGCACACCGAAAATCACACGGAATACACCAAACTTTTCGCATGACGGCTGATAGCCAATAGCCAACGACAATAGGAAAAATATGAGAGATTATAGGAAAACCGATAAGGCCCACGTGTGGCATCCTCTGTTTCAGCATCAACGCCTTGAAGAAACAACGTTAGCCGTTTTTGAATCGGCACACGGGACAACGCTTGTGGACGTAGAAGGTCGTGAGTACTTAGATGCGTACTCGGCACTCTGGAACGTCAATGTCGGTTATGGTAGACAGGAGATTGCAGACGCAGTCTATGCACAGATACAGCAATTGCCTTACTATCCACACTCACAGATTAACGTTCCTGCCACGGTATTAGCAGAGCGACTCGCTGCATGTCTTCCGGGTGATTTGAACCATGTCTTTTTTTCTAATAGCGGTTCAGAGGCAAATGAAACCGCCATCAAAATCGCCCGTCAGTACGGTAGACAGACCTATCCGGGCGAGAATCGCTACAAAATCATCAGTCGATATCGCGGTTACCATGGATTCACTTTTGGGGCATTGTCGGCGACAGGGCAGGCGCGCCGACGAAAGGCTTTTGAACCACTCGTTCCAGGGTTTATACACGCGCATCCACCTTATTGCCACCGATGCCCAATCGGATTGGACTATCCATCTTGTGGCACGGAGTGTGCTGACGAAATTGAACGGATAATCCAATGGGAAGGCCCCGAAACTGTAATCGGTGTCATCGCTGAGCCTATCATCGGTGGTGGCGGCGTGATCGTCCCTCCAGATGAATATTTCCCGAAATTACGGCAAATCTGTGACGATTACGGCTTGCTTCTGATTCTTGATGAAGTCATCACCGGCTTTGGACGCACCGGGAAGATGTTTGCCTGTGAGCATTGGGACGTACAGCCTGACCTTATTACACTGGCAAAGGGACTGACAAGTGGTTATTTACCCCTCGGTGCGTGTGTCGCCTCAACAGCGGTCTTTAACGCCTTCCTTGGCGGCTCCGATGAAAACAAAGAATTTGCCCAAGTCTGCACCTATGGCGGACATCCTGTGGCATGTGCCGCTGGTATTGCGAACCTCGACATCCTCCAAAAAGAACGGCTCTGGGAAAATTCGGAGAAAGTCGGTGCTCACCTCCTCTCGAAATTAGAGACGTTGCTGAAGTTACCCATCGTCGGTGATGTCCGTGGTAAAGGATTAATGATAGCGGTGGAACTTGTCCAAGGCGATGGGGATCATCTGGAAACAGCGACAACCAACCGAATCGTGAGTCAATTGCGAGAAGAAGGTATCATCGTTGGAAAAATCGGACATGCTGTCGACGAACCTGAAAATATCATTTACATCGCACCACCGTTGATTCTAACAGAAGCAGAGGCAGACAGAATTTTTGAGACGTTACGTCAAGTACTTATCCAAAAGGAGTTTTAATTCGTACCGCTTCGCTGCTGGTATCTTGTCCGGTTGCGTCGCAAGGGCATATTGAAGGGCAGTTGAACAGGCACAACTTCGTTCTCCCTCAGGAATTTTGGCAACAAGACTTCGGATGATCTTTTTAGAAGCCTCCACATTGGCACGGACATTGTCCAGAATCATCTCGGTGGTGACGTGATCGTGTTCGGGGTGCCAGCAGTCATAATCGGTAGAGCATGCGAGGACAGCATAACAGATTTCTGCCTCGCGTGCTAATTTGGCTTCTTGTGCCGCTGTCATTCCAATAATATCAAAACCGAGGGTCCGATATACGTTCGATTCTGCTTGTGTTGAAAACGCCGGCCCCTCCATACAGATGTAGGTGCCGCCGTTATGTGTCGTTGCACCGACATCGGTTGTTGCAGCATATAAAGAGTCACTCAGGATTGAACAGAAGGGGTGTGCGAGGCTAATATGTGCGGCAATGCCGTCCCCGAAAAAGGTTGACTCCCGGTGCTTAGTGTGGTCGTAGAGTTGATCCGGCACGACAAAATGGCGGGGTTCAATTTCTTGTTTGAGGCTCCCGACAGCACTGACAGCGATGAGCCATTCTACGTCTAACAATTTTAAGGCATAAATATTCGCGCGGACGTTAATCTCAGATGGAAGGATTCGGTGACCAACGCCGTGCCGTGGTAGAAAAACAACAGGCTTCCCATCAAGGTTTCCCAGAATAAGAGCATCGCTCGGTTTGCCGAACGGGGTTTCGACTGTGATTTCTTCGATGTCTGTTAAACCTTCCATTTGATAGAAACCGCTGCCGCCAATAATTCCGATACGCATTTTTGATTGTTCCTTGCGGATAAATGGCATGGGTTAAAACTTTGGTGTTCTTTGTGCTCGAGTTGAAGAAACACCAGCTGAATGCCATACGGGCATCCAGCGTTGATTCGTAAAAACCCTGCGCCGTTATTGCAGGAAACCTGGGTTTTGTTGCGAGGTTTCCCTGCATATCCTTATTTCAGTTGTGACCTCACTATGAACCTGTGCGCAATGAAATTGTGCTTACTTTAGACATACGGGGCATAATTTGTATTTGCTTTACATGTGGAGCGCAGTTCAGGAGACCGTTAGTTAAAAAATGGCATTATTGCATTGTGGTAATTTAACACTGGACGGAAAATCGAGTTCCGCCGTTGCGACTTACGTTCGAGTAAAAGAATTGGACCTGGTTTTCGATTTAGGCAGATGCCCGATGAATTTTATCGGCATCGGCAATGTTTTCATCTCCCATTTCCACCTCGATCACTACTTTGGGTTGCCTATCTATATCAGCCAACGTTGGCTTGCTGGCATATCGCCCGGAAACATCTATGTCCCGTGGAGCGGATCTAAGCAACTGATGCACATTCTTGATAGGATCTCGGCGTTGGATACCGGCAGAAGTTGGGCGTATCAAATCACACCGGTTCGGGTAGGTGATGCGATTCCATTTCGGCAAAATTTGGTAGCACACATTTTGCCAAGCGATCACAGTGTCCCGGCTGTCTCTTATTTGATTTGTGAGGTACGCAAAAAACTAAAACCGGAATTTCAGCATTTATCAGGGCCCGATATCGCGGAACTGAAACGTACAGGAGTCCAGATAACGACAGAGGTACAATTACCTTTAGTCGCCTACTTAGGAGATACGCGGAGTATCCCCCTTGATGCACATCCATTGCTCAAGCAGTGCAAAGTCTTGATTTGCGAATGCACATTCATCCTCCCGGAGCATCGGGTGCGTGCAAAGCGAACAATGCATCTACACCTTGAGATGTTACCCTCAATTTTGTCAGACATTGAGAGCGAACATATCGTCCTAATCCATTTCTCCCGTCGTTATACACCAGAACTTATCCGACAAAAGGTTTTCAGCCACTTACCACCAGAGGAACGTTCTCGAGTCCAATTGTTTATCTAATACGAGACGGCATTTTGCTCATCAGGCCCTGCTCGTTCTATGTAAAGATGTGTTGTCAGGAGTGCCCAGATAGGCCCTAATATTTTCTATTGTGGGATGAGTTTCAGGCAAGCCTGCAAAGACATGATAGGGGGTAGTGACGTAGGGGCAAGCTCCCAAGCCATCCATCTTCATACATTTATGAACGATGGGGAAGCCCAGGGCTTGCCCTACAACACACGACCGATCACTCTTCTACGAAAGCCGCATAGGGAAACTGGGTATAGGAGGGTGGTTTCCCTAAAAATTGGGATTAACTGCCCATACCGGGATGGGCACTGGCATCCTGGTCAGATGTCCCTGCTTCTTGTTCCTCGTAGAACTTGTATCCGTCTTCGTCTTGGTCAAGTTCATACTGGCGTACAATCTGTTCTGCTTCACGAAGGTAGGGTGTATCTCCCTTTGTAATGCTCATATAGGCTTTGAACCCTTCATAAGCTGCCCCGAATTCACGGATGGAACGATAGCAGACCGCCTGTTGGTAGACAGCTTCGTTTCGCCATACAGATTCTGGAGCGTTTTCAAACAGATTGTTATATGCCTCAATCGCACGTTCGTACTCACCATTCTGTTGATAAAGGGCACCGGTACGATACAGGGCATCTGCTGAGGCGAACTTCTTATGCGACAGATCTCTCGCCAACGTCTTGTAGGCGTTAATAGCGCGAGGGAAGTTACGGAGTTTTTCCCAGTTGCCCCCAATCTGTTGGAAATTTTGAACGACTTGGTCACTATATCCCATCACCCACATATCAGCAGGGGTAATTTTTCGACCCGTCTTTTGGTATTCGACCGCTTTTTTATTTCGGAACTTATTGATTTCATCCATTAAAAAACTAATCTCTACCAGGATTTCATTCGTCTGCTTCAGGAGCGTTCCAGCCTGCGAAGCTTCGTAAGAATCTGGAAACTTCTCGGCAACCCCAACAAAAGCGGGCCAGCCACCTTGGTAGTCGAACAGGGTGTAAAAATAGACGTTACCAATTTGGAATTGCGCTTGCGGTGCTTTCGGATGCTCAGGGAATTCCTCAACCATTCGCTCGTAATTGCGGATGGCTTCGGTATGATTCTCTAAACTTTCATAAGCACGCGCTACCTCGTAGAGTGCCTCTGCAGCAATATTAAAGGTCTCATCTGTCGGCTCATTATCGTAAATCGCTTTATAGTTTTGATATTCAGCCCGCTTTGCCTTAATGACCTCGCGGTTCTTTCGGATATTCGCAGTACCAGTTTTTGCTTCATTGGCGTAATATCCGGTGGGATCTAACGCAACAATGGCTTGATAATGCTCAACCGCTTTATCCCAATCATAGCGGCGCTTATAGATTTTAGCGATCTGGTAGTGTGCGCGTTGTGCCCACTTCCCTTTCGTATCGCGTTCAATGACCTCTGAATAGAGTGCTATCGCTCTATCGTAAAGTTCTTGCTGTCTCTGGCGATTCTTCTCCATTGTTTCCGGATCATCATCGCGCACGTCCATCGTTTCCGCCTCGTCAAACGCGGTATCAGCATTTTGAAGTTTGGCACCGAGGGGAACGATGTTAATGCCGCCTGCACACCCGATAATCGTTCCTGCGAGAAAAATGAAGGCGAGCATGAGAAGATGGGTTCGATCTATTCGAAGACCGAAGCCGTGTGTGAAACGGTTCATTGTGATTCCTCCTTAGGAAAATAGAAATGTGCCGGTATATTTTTAGTCAAATAAGTTTAACAAACCGACTTCCGTTCATCATGCTGAAGATTATATCAAATTTGCAAAAAATGTCAATTGTTTTTTTAGTTTTTTTCAACAAGCAAAAAGTAAGGGGCACCGTTAGAGGGAACATAGGAGATCTTTGGTTTCCTGTGCATAAACGGGCACAAACTTATGTAGCATAACCTGTTAGCCTGTGTATAAATGGGCACAAACTCGAGTGGACACCACAAAGATATCCAAGGAGTGAAGGGTTTTGCTGAAAAACAGCATTTGTTGGTTTCTTAAAAACTTGTCCGTAGCAACTTGGGTTATAGCAATCCAAGCTGGTACTTACACAATTTCAGAGATACATGTGCTATGTTTCAGTGAAAAACGTTCAGGCCCCGCAGCATTTTGTAGCGTCCGCTGTGGGTCTCCTACACCCGAAGCTGCACACCCTAACAGGTGATGCTACAGAACTGGCAACTTAGGTTATTCTATCAACCCCGAATCTTTGCATGCCTGTCTTAATTTCTGTTCTACTTGCCGCGTTAAGGCACTCACTCGTGGCTTGCTCAGATTCAGTGTTTCAGATATATCACTATTGCGCCGGTCATCACGAATAAGTTTGAAAACTTGCTGTTCTCGTGGTGTTAGGAACTGAATCAGTTTTGGTATGGCTTTCTCAAAGTTTTCAACTGAATTTTCCCAGATGAATTGCTCTATGAAAGAATCGGCTGCTGGATTTGGAAGCAAATCTATACCGTCGTCGACTTCATCATCCTCGTTACAAATCGATGTGAAATGTTTGAGGTGTGCTATTTCCTTGTTCTTAGCATTCATCAAACTTACACATATCCGAGGTCGTATGAATGTTCCAAAGTTGGCGTGACTGCCATGTGCTGGATTGTATAAAGGTCCTTTTTCACAAAGTGTGATAGCGGCAACTTGCTGTAAATCATCACGGAAGTCAATCATCTTTGGTTGTGAACAAGCCATACAATTTGCACATTGCTTCAAATCGGCCATTAAAGGTGTCAACGTCTTATTATCAGGACGGAACACACCGTCATGCTTGTAAGATGGACATATAGATCCTTTGCTGTAACATCTCAATTTCATGGCTCAATCCTTTCTACCCAAAAGTAGGCAAGGCCATTATTGCCTTTTCTTTATCTGACTCCATTGCGAGGTAAGCATGTCTGCTGTAGGAATAGAAAATGCTGTCTCCGTCCAATCTGGTAAGAAGTCCATAGCTGCATGGTTGGATATATTCCTTACCTGATGAGTAGAGAGGTCATATCTGTATATATCCGCTTTTCCTATCCCATTCTCTAATTTGGTTGCACCAGAAAAAATAACAGCTTTGCCATTCTCTGACCAGCAGCCACCACCAACTTCTAAGTTTTCAGGTATTTTTAGCGTAGTTGAACCGCGGTCATTTTCACGACGAATAACAAGTTTCGTTATTCCCACCGTCCTTAGAAACTGAACATTGCCTTTACGTTCTATTCTAAGGGCAGATGAACGATGGAGAATATGCTCACTATCAGGATGCCATTTGGCACTTGTATCAAATGCTGATACGCCGAGTTCCAGTTTTCTATCTTTCACAAGAGGTCTCGGATTTCTACCATTAATATCTATAATGTAGATGTGACGACCTCCTCCTGGTACTACAAGAGAATAAGCGATTTTTCTGCCATCTGGCGACCAATCAGGATCAGACGCAGTGCCACCGACTTCTGCGAAGCTGTTCGTTAGCTGTGTAACATCGCCACTCACAATATCCATCACATAGATTTCAATGCCGTGAGCGTGGGTGCTTGCGAATGCGATCCTGCTTCCATCAGGGGACCATGAAGGCTGAGTGCTGATGTGTTTGTAGTCTGTAAGTTGCACAGCACTACTCCCATCAGCATTCATAAGGAACAATTCAAGAGTCTGTTGCGGCTCCCAAGGCTTGCCACCGGGCTTTACTAATTCTACAGCGAACGCAATCTGACTCCCATCAGGTGAGAAAACTGGGTGAGATTTGTAAAGCGAATCTGTAGTTAAACGGCGTGTATTGTTGCCACTATCAGACATTGTATAGACATCAGCGGCTCTGGTTTGGCTTCCAGCGTCTCTATCAGAAAGGAAAACTATATCTGCGTTAACGAGGATTGGTGACAAAATTATGAAACTAAAAGCAACGACAATCAGATTGAGTTTGTGAAAAATGAAAGTTCGCATTTTGGTTTCCCTTAATGAATGTGTGCGACACACTTTGACGAATTTCGTGCGTCGCACATATTAGATTATTTCAAGTAATTATGTCTCAAACCCACACTCCAGCCGTCACTTCCATTATGTTTAGTGATAACGTGGACTCGCGTATAGCAGTCAAGAGTGAATAACTGGTTATCACCAATCTGTGGAAAGTTATCCATATTTATATTTAACGTTTCCGATTCAACAACCACTACATCTGCTTCTATGTTTTGGTGTTGAGGATTGGGAGGGACTCTCAGTTCATGGTTTATCTGAAGTATTGAAGCCTTGAATTCGTAGAGATACTTCGCTGTCCAATTACTTTCATTGGAAACCATCACGTAATGCGAACTGCTCGTGAAAGGACTGGAGTAACCTAACCCCCAAATTTCAGTATTAGCATATACCTGACCGATCCAATCTGAGCTAGCCTTTGACGGTTGTTGCTCATGCTCCGCGGAAGCAGTGTGTGAAAGTGAAAAAACAAATACTGCCAAAATCAATAGCGTCGGGAATGTTCTTACGGCTTTCATCTCAATTCCTCCTTAGGAAATATACGACCTGTTAGATAGTGAATCAAAAACACTATTATGATGTATATATGAACTAACAAGGAAAAGTTAATAGTACAACGAAAATTTATGAGCGTATTTTACTATGGTAATCCAACTTGCTACCTCTATGATTTCATATCCATGAACACCCTTTTGCAGCGAGACTCATCCATTTTTGCGAAAAGTTGGGGGATTCCGAGTGATTTTCTGCACGAAGGTGCACACCCTAACAGATTATGCGACAAAGTGGCAACTTAGGTACTTCCTCCTTATGCTTCCTTTGGCGTTTGCTTTACCTATGAGGATAGCATAAGGATGGAATTCTTCAAACCTCAAAACTAATTATCACAAGCCGTTAGGATTGGAAGTTAATTATACTTGCCACGCGTTGACAATTTACAGCGAATGTACGCTGCTATCAGATAAACGTTCCTACAGTCGTAAAACAGGAAAGGCTTGACAAACATCTGCAAATATGTAAGAATTGCGTTTGCACAAAATCGTTAACATCCCAACGGTGGGATCACGTGTTCAACATAAATTTTCTACGTGAAAGTCAAACGTAACAAGGAGGAGAACATGGCGAATTCTGATTACAAAATTGGCGTTGTAGGGGTAGGCAGAATGGGGGCGAACATTGCCCGACATCTCAATGACGAAGGATTTGATGTCGTTGCTGTCTACGATGTCGCGAGCGAACGCGCACAAGAACTTGCAGCAGAAATCGGTGCAACAGCCTCCGGAGAACTCGCGAAAGTTACAGCACTCGCAGACTACATCATTACCGTGGTTACAGACGATGCAGCAATGCGGACGATTTTCTCTGACGATGCAGAGGACAACCTACTTCAAGGCGCATCCGGCAAAGTCTTTATCAACTGTGCCACAATTAGCCCCCAAGTCCACGTGGATATCGAGCAACTCGCGGCGAAGCACGGCGCTGAGACCCTTGAAGGGTGTATGGCAAGTAGCATCACACAGGCTCGGGAAGGCACACTCTACCTCATGTGTGGCGGTAAAAAGGAAACATTCGACAAGGCACGCGCTATTTTGGATTCAATGAGCATCTCGCTCCGTTACATCGGTGAAGCCGGTCAGGCAGCACAGGTGAAGGCACTCGTTAACATGGTGATGAATATTAATACGGCAGGACTCGCCGAAGGACTCGGCTTGGGTGCCGCGCTCGGATTGGATCTGGCGATGTTGCAGGAGGTTTTCGCGCAAAC
>RKRR01000096.1 GCA_007571305.1 Candidatus Poribacteria bacterium
TGAGGAATATGACCCGATAAGCCGTCAATGGCAAAAAAAGCAGGGTCTGTTAGAGATCAAAAATTGGTTCTCGAATGTTGTTGTTGAGAATGACATCTAACTGATTGGGGGATACGCACTCGAAGGCGGCTTGAAGCAAGTAGCGACTGTGAATGTATATCATCCGCAGCCGGAGACGTGGCGGGGGATTTCAGCATTACCAACACCTCTTGAAACTTTTGGTGCATCGACGGTCAATGGAAAAATTTATGTTTTCGGAAGTCTTGGTCCAGGGGTGCGATTTCTACAGACGTTCTCGTCTACGATATTGGCTTTCGTGCCGTCGAAGCAAACGACAAATTGCCGACACGCTGGGGGGAACTCAAAGCCGAACACCCGTCCCCCAAAGTGCCTGACAATCGTTGACAATTGCCTGCATTTGTGGAGTCTGGAGATTTTTTTTGAAAAAATACATAGCACTGACGTTGATTCTGACGGTTGTTATTATAGGACCTTTTGCGTATCAACAATGGAGCGAAGCCAAGCGCTTACAACATATTAAAGAAACAAAGCACCTCGCTGCTCAGATACAGGCGACCTCTTTGGCGAACTATCTACATCAGCTGAAGCAGATGTCACCTGACAGGGTGCAGCTCCTTCTCTTCACGGGGAACACGCAAGCACAACTCGAGCCGTGTGGTTGCTTCATTGGGCAATCGGGTGGACTGCCGAGGCGTGCAAAAGCGATATCCCATCTCCGAGCATACGGTGTTTCTCCGCTATTGATAGATCTCGGCGGCCTCCAATCTTCTCATCCCCTCGGCATGAAACCGCATGCCGCTGCAACAGACCCAGGCGTTCTGATGCGAGACCAACATCGTGTGCAAACAACCCTAACTGCAATGGAAATGATGGGGTACGATGCGTTTTTTCCGTTTGATGCAGAGACAGAGACGGTTGGGTATCGGGACGTTTCGGCTGCCGAAGTGTCGTTTCCTTTTTTGGATTCAGAGTTACCCCCAGATTCCTATCTGATAAAAACGGTTGGCGGGAAACGAATCGCTGTGGTCGCTTTAAACATCAACGACACAAGCGAAATGGAATCCATCTCTGATAAACTCCACTCGCTTTTCTCTGAAGTTGAGAAACACTCCGATTTCGTTGTAGGACTGAGCCATTCTCCCCCAGAAGTCAATAAAACATTGGCAGAGACGTATCCAAATCTGTCCGCAATCTTAAGCCCACATGAAGGCGAAACCGAACAGGTTGGCGATGTCTTGCTGGCATCTTGTCATTCCAAAGGGAAAACACTCGGTGCGTTGATGCTCACCGACAAAGAAGTAGACCTTCAGCACATTGCTCTCACCGAGGATGTTTCCGATGATATCGATGTTCGTAAACTTTTGGATGATTTCTATCATCAAGTCGCCACCGATCATCAGTTACAGACCTTCAGCCATCGCTTATTTTCTTTCCAACAAGAAGAGCAAGATGAGACAAACCGGTATATCGGTTCTCAAGCCTGCCAGGCCTGCCATCAAAAGGAGTTCACCCAGTGGTCGCACTCCTCACATGCGACAGCGTTTCACACCTTACGCACAGTAGGGCGGGAATATTATCCCGAATGCGTCACGTGCCACGTCACGGGATCCGGCTATGAAAGCGGATACCAGATCGGCAATGCGGATAGAGGGCATCTTGTGGATGTCGGATGCGAAACCTGCCACGGTCCCGGTAAACAACACGTTTACACCCCGCTAAAGGAGAATATCCGTGGGCACGTCCCTGAAAACGTGTGCATGGCATGTCACACGCCTGAACATTCTCCAGGGTTTGGGGCTCTCGTCGAACAGGTGATGCTTGAAGTGGATCACAGTCGTTCTCAGCCGAGCCTCAAGCAGATCCTTGAGCAGCGGATGCGTGGCCCCATGAAACCCGAGGTTGAACTTTTTGTGATGTCGTATTGTCCCTACGGTGTGCAGGCAGAACAGGAACTCCTGCCGTTTTTTGAAAAGTATGGGGATACGATTGACTTCAAGTTGCGGTTTATTGTCGGTAAAGAAGCGGCATCTACGGAAAATGGTAGTGGACCCATCCAGTTTACAAGTCTACATGGGGAACCCGAACTTATTGAGAACAAGCGACAAATGGTGATCGCCGAACTCTATCCTGAGAAACTTTTTGATTATCTGCTCTGCCGTGCAGACCACCTTCAGGAGGCATGGGTGAATTGTGCCAAGGATGTTGAATTGGATGTCGGCAGGATCGCTGAAGGAGTGGAATCGGAAAAGATAACATTGCAGCTTCTTGAGGAGATACAAAGGACGGAGACACTCGATATCAAAGGGTCTCCGACTTTGGTGATTGATGGGCGGATGATCGAGGGGGGACTTTGGCGGGGAAAGGTCAAAGAAACCTGTCATTAACAAGGAGCACATGATGTTCGTTTGTCCAAAACCTACCACGCATCTACATAAATTCCGACAGGGTGACCGTAGGTATGTCGCTGATCTGAGCCAATGTATTGTCTTGGAAATTGATAACATTGTCTGGGATATTCTGGATATGTGTCCATCCTTTTCAAGTGAAGAAATTATAGAGACGCTTGGAAAAAAATATAGCAGTGAGCTCGTCATCGATGCATTAAAATCGCTGTCGACACTGG